>MAXL01000322.1 GCA_001751005.1 Desulfobacterales bacterium S5133MH16 | reverse complement strand
CCTTCTTTGTCCTTAACCCTGAACGTTGAACCCTGAACCTGTGAACGGTTATAAAGAATTATATTATAATTTTTGGTGTCTTCGTGTCTGTGGCTGAACGTTTACCCATTTTCTAATTCCCCTGTTTTATTTTTACACTCGGGAATGCATTAAGATCAGTATGCGGTAAAAAAAGTGCCGATGTAAATTCATCCATAAACTGGTTGTTACTGCTAAAGTCTATGTAAGTCATATTATTTGAAACCTTCATAGCTTCATTTCTGTAGTCATCTGAAAGCAGGGCCATATAAGCGCCGGCAATTGAACTGTTGCCTAAGTATTTGAATTTGTTGTGGTCTATGTCCGGAAGCAGACCGATGGTTATCGCCTTTTCAACATTAAGATACTGGCCGAATCCGCCGCTGATTAGAATCCTGTCTACCATAGAAAAATCGAGCCCCGCCTGCTCCAAAAGAACCATAAATCCGGCATATACAGCTCCTTTGCTCAAAGTTAAACTGTGAATATCAATTTCAGTAAAGACAATATCCTCTTCCATAGGCGTTTCATCCGCAAATGCTATGATATAGGCCAGGTCTTCACCATCCTGTTTCATTCTATAATGATTTTGATCGATTTTATACTTTCCGTCTTGGCCGATAATACCCGTGAGCAACATTTCGGATATTAAATCGATCATGCCGGAGCCGCAAATGCCGCGGGGTGAAACATCCCCAACTGTGGAAAAAGTCGGTTCAAGGGTTTCCGGATCTATGGATACTTTTTCAATGGCTCCCTCTTCTGCACGCATGCCCCAGCGGACCCCCCCGCCTTCAAATGCCGGACCGGCCGAGCAAGAGGCCGTCATCAGCCAGTCATTGTTGCCCAGAACGATTTCCCCATTGGTCCCCACATCGATAAACAGGGTCAAGGGTTCCTCACGATGAAGCCCTGAGTAAATCATACCCGATACGATGTCTCCACCCACGTAGCTGGCCGGACCGGGCATGATAAATACCGCTGCAATGGGATTGGCTTTTATGCCGATATTACCGGCCTTTAAAATCGGAAATTCTGAAACCGAAGGAACATAAGGCTCTCGCCGAATATACCTTGGTTCGATCTTCAAAAGCAGGTGTGTCATGGTGGTGTTACCGGAAATCACCACGTTTTTAATATCTTTAAAATCACCGTCCACACTGTCAAGCCCTTCGTTTATTAAATTATTAATGGTCGCAAGTGCCATGCGGCTCAATTTGGCAACCCCGTCTTTTTCAGCGCAAACAATCCGATTAATCACATCATCTCCACAGGCGGACTGTCTGTTGTGGCCCGAGGTGGCAGCAATGATGGCACCATCGGTCATATCAACAAGGTAAACCACGATAGAGGTTGTGCCCACATCGATGGCAAGTCCCAATGATTTTTCTTGGCCGTTACCAGGTCTGACATTCAAGATCTCATTTGAACATTTTTTCCGGATAACAGATGCCGTGACGTTCCAGTTCTCCTCCCGCATGGCAGTTGCTAATTCTCGCATGACTTTAATTCCCACATTCAATCCGCCAACATCACAACAACCGGTTTTTTTCAATCCACGGTTGAGCCGGTCCAGATCGCTTACCGAATCGTCCAGGGTAGGCGGCTCAAGCTCGAGGGGAATCTCCATGAGCATGGGCTGAATATCTTTCACTAATCCTTTAAACCGATCTGTAGCTTCCTGGCCCATACCGGCAACTTTAAGTTTGCGCGCTATGGTTTCTTCCGGAATTTTTACAGTAACATCACCAAGCACCTTGGTCTGACAGGCCAGGACATAGCCCTTTTCTTTTTCCTGATCGCTTAGCAGGGCCATTGGTCCGCTTTTAATATTACCGGACTCTATGATCAATTTGCATTTGCCGCATGATCCTTTGCCGTTACAGGAGGCATTAATATGTACATCTGCAGCAACGGCTGCATCCAACAGGGGGCTTCCTTCAGGCACTGAGATCTCTCTATCTTCAGGTTTGAAGATAACCTTAAAGGTTTTAACATCTTCTTGGGCTCTGGTTTCCAGGTCCCAGTCCTTTTGTTTTTTATCTATAAACCAGATCGGACATGACGACCGAAATTTACAGAAAATTTCCGGATCAAGGCATTTTTGACATTCCTCACACATATAGATATTACAGTTTAAACATAAAAAACTGGTTTCTCTGTCCGGATGATTTGCACATTTACCCATTCTGTTTATCTCCTATATTTGACGGTCTCGTAAAAAGTCCGATCTAGACGGTTTCGTAAAAAGTTCAAATTCAAGGCGTGCAAATTCCGAGGAATGAGACGTACATATAGTACGTCTCAGTGACGAGGAATGCAGCGCAACGCAGAAGTTGGACTTTATTTGTTTGCTACAAAGATAGTCCCTTCAGTGCGGTTGTCAATATAAACCTTTTAGAATATGTGTGACAATTTCCTTTATTTATAATGATAATAATGATAATATTATTTGAAATTATTGCTACTACTCAGATGATTCAAAATCCAAAACCAAATTTTACGAAACCCTTGATCAATAAGGTTTTGCATCAATTTTGTCTGCGCCTAAGTATTGTATAAATAAAATCCATTTTCCGGGTGTATTTTCTATTTGGGAACTAAATAAAAGGAGGTGAAAACTGTGAAAAAGTTGCTGTTTGTTATTTCCAACGGATTTGAAAAAGCCGGTCGGGCGACCCGTGCTTTCCAGTTTGCTCAGGTGGCCTGCGAGAAGGGACACGATGTTAAGGTGTTTCTTGTGGATGATGCGATTCACTGGGCTCAATTTGGCATGGCTGAAGGTGTAAAGGCATCTACCGGCGAAGAAATGAAGCCTTTTATTGATTACTTAACGGAACATGGTGCCACGATATACGTCTGTAAAGCCTGAGTGGACCACAGGTATTTATCCCTCGATGAAATGATTCCGGGGGTAGAGATAGAAGGGGCACCCTTTCTGATTAATTTATTAAACGAATATCAAGCATTGACCTTTTAGAATGCCGCTTTCCTCACTGCCCATTTGGCAAAACATTATGACAAACCAAGCTAATGGACAGCGTTGTTTTGAAAACTGACAACGCCTATCATTAGCATCACCCTAATTTGCCTTGCACGCATAACAATTGACTTAAGTCAATGAAACAATATCTTTTTTTAAGTAAAAAGAAAATATATTCTACCAGAAGGTTAAACAGACAAGCCTGAATAACTCTCTAAAAATCTATACTAAACGCCGAAGGGAGAATCGATGGAGGCGATTTAACTGTAGAAGTAGAAGGGATAACCAAATGAAAAATCAACATATCGACTCTTGCCCTATGGATATATCAGACGACGATATTTTAAAGGCAATGAAGGACATCAGTGGATATCTGGACATCACCCCCGGCGATTTTAAAGAAATTTACCGTTTTGCATACAGACATACTGTGGAACGACTGAAGCATTCAGTCAAAGCAAAAGATGTTATGACCAGAAATGTCGTTTTTGTTAAAAAGGACACTTCTTTAGAAGACGTGGCCGACATTCTGAACCGTCACCTTATCTCTGGAGTCCCTGTAATCGACGATCACAGAAGAGTTGTTGGTGTTATTTCAGAAAAAGACTTTTTATTCCACATGGGCGCCCAGGACAAGAGAACATTTATGGGCGTTGTTGCCCATTGTTTAAAAAGTAAAGGATGTGTTGCCATATCCATGCGAAAGCAGAACGCAGAAGATATTATGACATCTCTTGTGATTACTGTTGGTGAAAACACCCCCATTTCTATAATAGCAAATACGTTTACCGACAAAAATATTAATCGAGTACCAATTACCGGCGAGAACAATAAACTCGTCGGAATCGTAACCAGAACTGATATTGTGAAAGCTTCCTGCTATATAGAAAATTCAATAGAGAGCAAAGAATGATATGAAATATATCAAGAAAATGAAAGGAACGACCAAGAGCCCCCCGGCGGTGAGTCTTTCCGAAATCATCTGGTCCTGGATCGGCGCTTTCTTAGGCATTGCTTTGGTAGCATTTATAAATTATAACATTTTCAAGGGAACCGATCTGGTTATGATCATTGGCTCCTTTGGTGCTACCGCCGTTTTGATTTATGGTGCTGTCAGAAGTCCATTGGCCCAACCGAGAAATCTTATCGGCGGCCATGTAATTTCAGCAATTATTGGGGTGACGACATATAATTTGCTCAACAACCACATGTGGTTGGCTGCATCTATAGCCGTTGCAACGGCGATCGCGGTGATGCACGCTACCAAGACACTTCATCCACCCGGCGGAGCCACCGCGTTAATCGCGGTCATCGGAAGTCAGAAAATTCATAACCTTGGCTACCTTTATGCAATTATACCCGCTGGTCTCGGTGCGACGATCATGCTGGTGGTTGCACTTTTAATAAATAACATACCTAAAAGCCGACGGTACCCGGAATTCTGGATTTGATAAAAGGAAGAATTCAATTGAACCCAAAAAGACGAAATTGCTGGGAATATATGAAATGTGGAAGAGAACCCGGAGGAATAAAAGCGGATGAATTCGGAATATGCCCTGCGGCGGCTGATATTTCCTTTGACGGCATAAATTCGGGGACCTGTGGTGGTAGAATCTGTTGGGCCGTTGCCGGCACATTTTGTGAAGGTAAAGTCCAAGGAACATTTGCTGAAAAGCGGAACTCCTGCATGAGCTGTAGTTTTTACAAAACGGTTCAAGAAGAAGAAAGGACCGCAAATCGGCACACCAAGTTTTTAAGATTTATCTCCCAGGATGACAGAAATCCCGTTTTCGACAAAATGGCCTATAAACATATCAAAAAAGGAGAACGGTTTGTTTGCCAGGGAGAAGTAGAAGATACGGCTTATATTATTCAACGGGGATCATGTCTGGTTGTTGTGGAGAAAGAAGGTAGCCTTCACCCTGTAGATCATTACGGTGAAGGAGATATCGTCGGCGGGTTGGGGATATTGACCGGAGAGCCTCGCCGTGCTCATGTTGAAGCCGAAACCGATATGGAACTTTGGGTTTTAAAAAGAGAGAATTTCGAGGATATTTCAACAAAAGATCCTGAGTTGCTAACCTTTTTAACCGAAATTGTTGCCGATCGGCTTGACTCCCGAAGACCAACCGCATACAGGACTATTGGAAAATATGTGACCACTGATATTATCGGCCGTGGCGCCTTCAGCATCGTTTACAAAGGCATTCATAAGGGTTTGAACATGCCTGTGGCCATTAAAATGATGCGACACGATATGGCTACCAACGATGAGTTCTTGGATAGCTTTCATAGCGAAGCCAAAACCATTGCAAGCCTGAATCACGATAACATTATCAGGGTATACGACATTGAAGAACGCTACCGCACGGTTTTCATCATTGAGGAGTTGGTAGATGGTATATCCTTGGAAGGATTATTGGAGCGTTTGAAAACCATACCTCCGCCGGCCGCAGTACATTACTTAATACAGATCTGTTCCGGTCTGGACTACGCCCACCAGCGGGATATCATTCATCGGGATATTAACACGACCAATATATTCGTGCGACGAGACGATCGGATAAAAATTCTTGACTTTGGGTTGGCCTGTTCTATTGGTACTGAGGATATGACGTCTTTTGGCACGGCATTCTACATGGCTCCGGAGCAGATACGGAGCGAACCCCTGGACCAGCGAACCGACATCTATGCATTGGGCATAACCGCCTTCGAGATGGTAACCGGAAAAAAACCTTTCCCGGTAAAAGACTTAAGGCGATTATTCGAAATGCACCTAAACCGCGACGTCCCGGATCCTGGAGATGTGATGCCGAATTTGCCAGATGGATTGCGCGGATTTATCCGTAAAGCCTGTAGTCGTGATCCGTTAAAAAGATATCAGACTGCCGGCCAGGCGCTATCAGCCCTCCAGACGATTGCTAAGGATTTTAGCCTGACACAAAAATACCTGCCACCCGAACAGCGGAAAATGTCCACCGTTTTTTTGATGTACAGAGATGAGCACCAACTGGAACTGAACCGTTTGATGGAGGAGTTCAGCATCAAAGCCCGTAAACTTGGCGTTGAACTGAAGGTTGCGGATTTCCGGGATTTATAGCGGATTGCATGGACTGCTATCCACTTGCTTCCTGGGCAAAATAGCCAGTTATGGATGGGCACTAACTAAACTAATTGATGAGATGTTAGCAGTAAACGCATTTCATATCTCAAAAAAGGAGGCAGTCATGAACAATAAACCCGCAACACTCAAAGGCATCCCTTTCAATCTGGAAAAGCATGTAAATTATGCTGATGGCTCTGTAGTAAGCAAGACATTACTAAAAAAAGATATCGGCAATATTACTCTCTTTGCATTTGATTCGGGCCAGGGGTTGAGTGAGCACACAGCCCCTTTTGATGCCGTGGTATATATTTTGGACGGGCAGGCCAGGATCACTATCGGAGGAAAGACACAAACCGTGAATGCCGGAGAAATGCTGATCATGCCAGCTAACGTTCCTCACTCGCTTAGCGCGGAAGAAAAATTTAAGATGCTGCTGGTTATGATTCGTGGCGAATGAGTTTCATCCAACTCTTAAAAAGCAACGGAATGAATAGGTGTAACATACTAAGTGAGGAGCAATAGATATATCCTTGACAAACTCATATGTTGTACGAAAAATGGCGTCAAATAATTAAAGGGGCATTATCATTAGGATTGAAATTTTAAATGCGTTATCAAAAAAACAAAGGAGGAGGTATGAAAGCAAGAAAAATAAAAGAGGGTGTTTTTTGGATGGGGGCTGTAGATTGGGACAGGCGTCTTTTTGACTCATTGATCCCGCTTCCCGACGGTACCACCTACAATGCTTATTTGGTCCGTGGAAGCGAGAAAACTGCCTTGCTTGACACGGTTGATCCCCCCATGGCCAATGAACTTTTAGAACAACTTAAAGATGTTTCTCAAATCGATTACGTCATTTCACACCATGCAGAGCAGGATCACTCCGGAACGATTCCGCAGATTCTTGAGAAATACCCCAATGCCAAGCTGATAACAACACCCAAAGCAAAAGGAATGCTTATGGATCTTTTACAGATACCCGAAGCATCCTTTACCCCCGTCGAGGATGGTGAAACCCTTTCACTCGGGGACAGGACATTGACATTTATTCATACGCCCTGGGTTCACTGGCCCGAGACAATGGTGACATATTTGGAAGAAGACGGGATCCTTTTTAGTTGTGATTTTTTTGGATCCCACATTGCCACTACCGATCTTTATGTAACGGATGAAGGGCGAGTCTATGAGGCGGCCAAGCGTTACTATGCCGAAATCATGATGCCTTTCCGTACCGTGATCCAAAAAAACCTGGAAAAACTAAAATCTTACGAGATTCAGATGATCGCTCCCAGCCACGGGCAAATATTTCAGGATCCGGCATTTATTATGGATGCCTATCGTGACTGGGTACTCAGTCCTTGTCGTAACATAGTTGTCCTGCCTTATGTGTCTATGCATGAAAGCACAAAGCGAATGGTCGACTATTTTGTTTCTGCCCTTGTAGAAAAGGGGGTTAAAGTAGAGCTGTTCAATTTAGCCGTAACCGACATAGGGAAACTCGCCATGGCTCTGGTTGACGCAGGGACACTCGTAGTCGGAACGCCGACAGTCCTTGCAGGACCCCATCCCTACGCTGCTTACAGTGCTTTTTTGGCAAACGCCCTGCGTCCCAAAACAAAATTCATTTCCATCATCGGCTCCTATGGATGGGGAGGAAAGACCGTAGAAATACTCGCGGGAATGATCCCCAATCTCAAGGTAGAAGTCATAGACCCGGTCCTTTGCAAAGGTGTGCCTTCAGAGAAGGATCTTAAGGCGTTGGATGATCTGGCCGCCGCTATTGCAGAAAAACACAAGGAGCACAATTTTACTTAACGCAGATTCCCCAAACAACTAAAATACCTGGACCGTAAGCCTATTTAGAGAGTAGAATGGAAAAAAGAATTAAAACTGCCAACACAATCCTTTATTGCAGAAAATTTGAAGAAACTGTTGAGTTTTACCGGGACCATTTAAAATTACCCGTTAACTTCTCCACTGACTGGTTTGTGGAGTTTCGCATGAACGCAATATCCCGATTGAGCATTGCTGATGAAAAACGCGCTTCCATCAAGAGCTGCCGTGGAAAGGGTATAACCCTGGCACTGGAAGTTGAAAACATTGACAAGGCATGGGAACCTATTGATAAAGCGGGATTAAATCCAACTAGAATAAGAAAACATGCCTGGAATGCCAGAGTTTTTTATCTCTTTGATCCGGAGGGACACCGAATAGAAATTTGGGAATCAATCAATTAAGATGAACTCGTAAAAAGTCCGATTTAGACGGTTTCGTAAAAGGTTCAAATTCAAGGCGTGCAAATTTTGTAATCATGAGGCGTACTTATCGTACGTTGAATGATTACGAAATGCAGCACAACGCAGAAGTTGGACTTTTT
>MAXL01000321.1 GCA_001751005.1 Desulfobacterales bacterium S5133MH16 | reverse complement strand
CAAATAATGTGAGCCCAGTGGCGTTTAATGTGAGTCCGACCCTGTTCTTATTGTCATTTAATGTGAGCCCAGAATGAGCATTATTGCGAGTCCGGGCGTTTATGATTGCGAGCCGCTACATGTAGGCCTCTGCTCTCCATTTCCAAAATAACATGATGGGAAGAAATATTTGGTAGTAAATGAAAATGCGCGTGATCAGTGCAAGCACCGCAAATAGCTCTTTTTAACCTTTTTTCATAGTCAGAACCATTAAGAATTTTCGCACCATGCTCGAAAATAATTATTTGATGCCCCTGCTTAAGAAAAAAGTTAGCAAGGGACATGATTAAATGATCCGCGCGGGATAGGACAGACTCAGAAAGATCGGCAAAGGAGAAGGTGTGGTATGTTGGAATAAGAAGCAAATGGTCCTCAATGAGAGGACCTAATGAAGGGATCAAAGCAAACTCATTATTCTGCCATAATATTCGGCCCTTTTTTATTTGGCCTGTAAGTCTACCATAATTTGAATTTTCAAGTATGCCTATAAGCTCGGCGCAAAAAGTACAACTTTCTGGTTTTAATTCATTATATTCCATGACATCGCAACCAAAGGTCAGGAGTCTAACTTCTACTTTGAATTACCCAAGGCTTTATCTATATTAGACCAGATGTCAAAGGTGATCCCATTCTTCACCAGCTCATTCCATAAGTGATCTTTTAGTCCTGGCAAGTTCGTTAAGGTCATAAAATACTCATCGATCAATATGCTTACAGCCAAAGATTCCATAACTATGTTGGCTGTTAAGGTACCATTATCCAACTCTTTTGGAGGTACGTAGGCTTTTGCTTCATTAATTAGCTTAAGTTGTACGTCTTCAGGCGTGGCAGATAAATGATTTTTCGCAATAACTTTTATTTTACCCAACAACTCAGAAAGACGATCAGAAGTCAATGGTCCTTTTAATACCGTCGAAACTTGATCCTTGAAGATCAGATATTGATTCATTATTTCATTCATAGCTTACTCCATTACCATTTTGTTTTTAGTGTTTTGAAAAAACACCGTAAGTATACTAAAAAAAATGTTTCACCTCGATTGCCTACGATTTTAAATAGGAATATACTACATTTGAAACAACTCCGAGAATTACCGTTATTAACAATGTTTTAAAATCAATTTTATTAAAAATAAAATATATTAATACAATAAAAAACAAGGAGAACGAGGTTACTCTAAATAATATTAAAATGTTTTGATTTCTAAACACTCTGAATATGTTGGAAAGTAGATAAATCCTCCTTGAAAACAAATACTTAGAGGATAAGCAAAAGAAAACACCCGATTTTCTATCAGAAGCCCATTTTCGATAAAGCGGCTCTAAAGCTACCATATGGTCATAAAAGGACCAAGAGGTTACATGTTGATGCTCTCTAAGCAAAGTATGCTTCCAGCGAATGGTATCCCAGTCTTTGATGGCTTGGATTCCTACCGCTTCCAAGTACGGGAAATGTGCATCTACATTTGTCGAAAGAGCTATCGCGGAAAGGAGGTCCGGATTGAAAAAATACTGTAAGCGTGTAGGTCGGTGTGCCAGATTAGGAAATGGGGGTACTTCTGCGATTTCGCTAAAGCCAATTAAATCACTCCTTGGCGTTTCAAAAGGCTTATTTGATGAAAGCCATCTTTGAAGACGATTTTTTAGAAAAGAATAGCCGTTGATCAGAGCCGGATTTGTAGGTGCATAACCAGCTTGCTTCAAGGCCAGAACCGCAAGAGAAGTATGAGTTATTGTGGCATTAGCCTTAGAGGTAGGCCCCCATAGACCCTGCGAGTCCCTCGCCGATAATAGCCACCTTAAGGCTTCACCGACGAGTTTCAGATCGCCTATTCTACTCAACACCCTAATAGCAGCACACGTTGGAGAGACGCGAGGTTCTGTCCACGGCGTGTAACCCCATGAGACACCATCTTGCGATACGATCTTAGTTGCATTAAGGAAAGCACGAACCTCTGACTGAAGCTTTACAGTTTCAGGTATTGATAGCGCCTGATATGCGAGACACACCCAACAGGTGGGCTCAATACACGGCACAGCTGGGCCTGAACTTAAGTAAGACCAGCCAACTATTTTCTCACTTTTCCAAATTATTTCTCTCCTGTTTTCTTCAAAAGATGCAAGGCAAGAATCAAGAGAAGGAATTGCCCTCCTAAAAGAAAGGTATAATATCAAAATTTGGGCTGTAGCAATATTACCAATCTTTCCAGACTCCAAGAATTGGTGCCATCCTCTCTTTCCATTAGAATTGCTCTGTTGGGAGCCAAGATACTCGAAAGCTTCATCGACTACCCGATAAAGTTCGTCTTTAAATACAATTCCAATTTTAGCCATATTTCACCCTATCAAACTGCTTTCCTAAGCACCAATGCAAAAGCTGAGTAATTAATAAGGTCACGAAGTGTTGCTGCAATCCCGTCAGTATCAGCATCATCGCTTGGGGTTTTGCCGGAAGACAGCATTGCTTTCATTCTTATGACCTTAGAAAAGATCATGTCAGCTATCCCTTCATTTGAAAGCCCTTGCCATGCAGAACCATAATCGTGGTCTTTCTTTAGGTGCAATTCTATTGTTGTATGGATTTCTCTTTCATATGCTCTGAGAAGCTTTTCCTGAGCATTTAGTGAAGGGGGTTCGAACATCGCGGTAGGCGAGTTAAAGATATAAGATATTACCTCCCTATCTCTGGAAATAAGGAAAAGAATACAGTAGTTTATAATGGCATATAACTCAAGCTCAGGTGGGTCTGGGATTTTCCTATTCTTCGCATGAATTAGCGTTTTATAACGATATGCTTTAATGTATATTTGATCAGCAAATCCTAAATATGAAAATCCGATCCAAGCAGGACCATAAGCATCCATTTTCTTTCGGAATATCTCAAGTGCCTGGTGAAAAATTTCATGGATTTTATTTTTAGTGTTTGATATCAATTGATGATTCCTTTTAAAATATGTTCAATTTTTAACTTAACATTTATCAGTTGGGCTATCAAGGCCTCTAAACCTTGAAATCGACCTCCCGTCCTCAGCCCAACCTCTATGGTTAAATTGACGCACGCTAATCGCGGCGCTGACCGGCGCCGAGGGTCGTGCGAGCAAGCTTAGCTTGCTTGTGCGGCCCTCGGTGTCCGGTCCAGTGCCTTGTTCCGGCGCGCCCGGCCCGACGGGGCAAGGTGCTGGACGAAGTCAGCGCCGCGATTCCCGGCGACGCCAGTCGCCGGGAACGTTTAAATCAGCGGCGCGGCTTTTTGCGTCCGCTGAATTT
>MAXL01000320.1 GCA_001751005.1 Desulfobacterales bacterium S5133MH16 | reverse complement strand
CATCGCAGCGAGCACACACTCACTGATGTTGTTGCCGCCGATCTGCCGTCTCAGTTGGTCGACCAACCGTTCACGCAAGCGTCCGAAATTGGTATCTGCCATCGTATTCCTCTGCATTCACGTAAATCGAATTCCATTGAGCACCAAATCTGCGAGCATACTGACTTCATCGTCTTCATCCTGTGTTAATCTTTGAATGAGTTCGTCTGCTCTGCACACTGTACTATCGATTTCGGAGTTATGTTCAGTTTTATAATCTTCTATAAATGTAAACCATTTTCTCATCAAAGATAAAGCATATAGCAAAGCAACCTTCGATCGTCTATCTTGGTATATAGGGTTCAAAAGCAGCGATTCGTATATCCCCAATATTTTTTCAGGTATTGGAAGTATTAAGGTATGGGAAGTATTAACTGTTCCGATCCTTGTAAGATATTCGGAGGATTCAAAACCAAATTTAGTCATTATGTCCAGCATACTTTTCGGAGAGTTTCTAATCTCGTTATAATATAGTGATATGATATGCGCGGTCATGTCGTTATAAGCATTTTGTACTTTCAAAATCGGATACACTTTTTCCGGATTCACTTGCGTCCAGGATAAAAGAGCCAAAACTCCAGTCATATAATAAGTCCTCAAATCTTCCCCGGTGTTGGTGGCTTTTACAAATTTTACTAACATGTCAGGGCTTACAACTTTAAGAAACCCTTTGATCGCCCCACCTACAACGGTCTGTGTAACTTTGAGTTTTTGATGTTCTGATGGGTGTGATATTTCCTGTAGCATCATTTTCGCCATTTCTCGTAATAAATCATCCTTATCCACTGTTAATAGTTCCAATAATTTAATAGAATCGTATTTTACAGATTCGTATGTTTTTTCAAAATGTATATCTTGGATAGTGTATTTTCTTTGGAAAAAATTCAGGCAATTATACGTCTGGAATATAACCAAAAACCCGCTCATACGAACTAAAATGTTTTTACTGGCGATAAAATCTCTTATTGTATCATATTGAATCCCTTTTTTAGATAACAAAACCCTTGAAACGATCCAAGGGGTCTCTATTGTACCCGAAACGTTTTCTATCAATTTTTTCATTAAATTTGCTGATTCGATCTTTTTTACTCTGTAAAGCTCCCCCAGCACCCAAGCAAAGAAAAAATAGTTGACATTAAATCTATTGAATTGATTCGATCCGAACATCAAATCTTCTACATACTCAATAGCTTGACTTGAATCCATTTTTCTTAATTTATATAAATAATTAATTTCCAATGATGTATCCAAAACCTTCCAGTCATACAAAATGTCTAAAGCCAACTTTTTGCAGTCAGTGGTTGCTTTCCCAAGATCGTAAGCAGAAATTTGTTTGAGAATATGGACTGTTTTTTCATTTTTTATTCCAGCATCCTTCAGTGCATGACATACATATCTAAGAGATTCGGTATTGCCGCTATCGACTATTTCCCCCAAAATATTGACTACTTTTTCAAATCTAAGTTCCATTAACGTCGAAAGTGAACCTATTGATTTCTTTCGCACACTTTCTGTTCCATTCTTGTCCTTGACTATTCTTTCAAGAATTTCAAGTGCCATATCAACACCTAAATTAGCGTTCTCCACCATTGTTTCAACTGCGATAAAACGAATATGAGAGTTATCAGTGACAAGTATTTTATTTATTAAATCAAAAACCAATGGGGATTCTATTGTATTATTTCCAAGCACATCAAGAATTATCAAATCTGTATATCTATCGCTTGGCGTATCCATTAGATATTCGATAATCTCCTTGTTAATTACCCCAACATCCTTAATCATGTGATATGTTGTCTCTAAGATATTTTCAGGCGTTTTTTCTAACTTAGAACAATATTCGCCCGCACGCTTGTGATATTCTTTCGGATTATCTATTAAATTATAACTGAACTCTCGTATCGAATCATGCAGGTAATACAGTTCCTTTTTTCTTTTTACAAGGAGTTTTTTGATAAGATTCAACAAAATCTCCCTAACGTTAGCGGTCTTCGATACCTGGATACATGCATCAGCCATTACAGCAGTCCTGAAGACGGATAAGGTTTTTAATACATTCCGCTCACCATCTGCCAGACTTATATAAATTTCATCGTAAAAATATTCCTCTATACTTTCTGGTAAATTTTCTACTCTTTCATACGTTTCCATTTCGCTACTCGATCCTGCAAACAATGCTAAATGTAGAAGATGCCCACCCGTTTTTTGGTCTATTTTAACCAGTTGTTCTTGAGACACTTTGACCTTGTGGCATTTTAAATATTCTTTAATGGCTTCTATATCAAAACCTTCTATGTTCTCTTCCTTTGCTTTATTCCGAATTTTATCAGCAAGATTAACAAATGGTGGCGGCCTTCTATTAGTTATTATAATTGTTGAATTTGTTACTTTATCTTTAAATCTCTTAAAAAGGTCATGAACCTCTTTATTCTCTACTGCCTGATAATTATCAAAAAACAATGCGTATTGTTTTTCTTTCAAATTATTTAATAATATATTGATAATATTTTCGTGGTCTGTTCCGCCCCTTTCAAGATAATCAGCAAGTTCGGAATCATTATTATCTCTTAAAAATCCAGCAAGATCCTTTGTTATTAAATCGAAATTATCTACACTGTGAATTTCCTTCCAATACGTTATATAGCTATTTTTTATATTTTCCATGAGTTTTGCCGCAATTTGCGTCTTACCTATTCCTGCGATTCCCTGAATTATAATCATGTGTTTTCTTTGTCTTCTTATCAGATCTTCTAAATTATTTTGTTCGGCGTCTCTATTGACAAAATCAGCAACGTCAGGCGGGTCTTCGGGATACCAACTTATTGTAAACTTTTGTTTTGAAAAACCCCTATCTCTTTCTCTTAAACGCGTTTTAACTAAATCTTTAAGCTGATCCGAATTTTTAAATGGTTTGAAGGTATGTTCCCCTTTTATCACATCTATCCATTGTTCAAGCTTCTCTTCCCTTTCCCCAACTTCTTTTTCTTTTTTGATGTAAATCAGAATACAGTTTGCCTCAAACTTTGAACAGGCTATATCATACTCTTTGTGAGTCGGAGATTTCCCGTATTCAAAGTCCCCATATTCCGAACCCAAGATCAAAACATATATGTCACTATCTCTAACCCCTTTGGATTGCACTTCATCAGGATGTTTTCCGCTTGGAATCTCCTTTGCACTTTCCCATCTCCAAACTGCGAAGGGCAAATCTTCATTATTCCAAAGTTCATAAATAGCATATTCTACCGCATCCCTCTCCTTTTCCAATTCAACCGATCTTGAACTTATGAAAACCTGCCATTTCACCTTATTTTCTCTCATGTTATTTTTTTGATTTCTTATTGCTTTGCATCACTATATATACTTTTTATGCACCCGCCACTCCCTTCTCCTGCCCCCCTAACACAGTCATAGTCCCTAACAAAAATGATTTGTGCCGCCTTAACACAATCCCCCTCCTAATTAACAATTGATATCCACCATGAGCATGTAATAACCTATCGATATCGATGAAGACAAGATGCCGCCCTCCCGCGTGCTTTGCACCGCAATGCCTACCCGCACCGATGCCTTTCTCCTCGCATTGGATGATCACGTCTGCATACCGCTCTGCGATGGACATGCTTCCATCGGTACTCTCGCTATCGGCTACGATCAGTTCATAAGATGTGTTTGTGTTCTGGTTTGCGGTTGATGCAAGCGTTCGTTCGAGATATCTCCCCTCATTGAGAACCGGAACGATCACCGAGATTTCGGGATGCATGATGAAAGTTTCCATCGCAATACTTATAATTATACGTTTGTCGGATCGCCGGACTTTTGCAGAAGCGCAGCCATCCGATTGTGGACTGCAAGACTGCGCCATCAAGGAACTGCCCGATTTTCCCAGTGAAACCGCCATTGCTATTAGATTCTACCGCGGAGTGTGCAGAGTCACACAGAAGGTTTAAAACAGTATTAAAACTCTTACAGCCCCCATATTCTCCGCGGTGATACACCATTTGATTTTCAGACAGTGCCAGCAATCACATCATCCCAATCCACCCCACATATACAAAACTGTTATATTGCTCCATACTCGATAACTCTCTAACATGGAGACCAATTTCATAAAGCGGCACAAGGATTCCAATACTTTTATCATCAAACGGTCGTCTTTTTTTGACACGCCTGTGCATCTGGATGGTAATCTGATCGTTGGTGACAACACCGATTTCTGGAGCGATATTGTTGTTACCGGGTCTCTTGAACTGAGAAAATATATTACAATTAAGGGTTCGGTGCATGCGGCAAGTGCAATCATCGGCGCACATTCGATGATTAAGGGGGGTGTGAAGACAAAGCAAGACTGCACCGTGCTCGATCACGCCATGATCTGCGGGAATATCACGGCAGGCGGGGATGTAATGCTCAGACCGAACATTCGAGCCGGAATTGTGTATGCGGCAGGCAACATAGGGGTCACAGGCAGGGCTTACGTCAAAGAACTGCGTGCAGAACAGAAGATCATCGCAAGGAAAGATACACTGTAACGATGTTGTCACAGTCAGAGGTTTCGCAAACAGTAACAGATTCTCACATCATCTACACAAAGCGTACAGGTGAGGTCACAAAGAGGATCGATTACGATTATAAGCGGTGTTGCGGCTGCGGCATCTGTGTCGATCTCTGTCCAACGGTTGCGCTCGAACTTGGCGATATGTGCGCCATCGGAACAGGGCTGGATGTGCCGCCGGTTCTCATGGATCCGGATAAATGCTCGTTTTGCGGGATGTGTGCCGCATTCTGCCCTACAAAAGCAGTTAAGATGGATGTCGATGGGAAAGACGCTGTAAAACGGGAATGTTATCCGCACATCGATCCAAAGGCACAGCCAAACGAGTCTTGTATCCCTTGCAGCCTTTGTGAGCAGGTATGCAGTTCGGATGCGATCACAGTCGAGTACACATTCCCGAAGAAGGAGGAGATCGCACCGCT
>MAXL01000319.1 GCA_001751005.1 Desulfobacterales bacterium S5133MH16 | reverse complement strand
CGATTTTTCGATAGTATCTGATCTATCTCCAAGAAAGGTCTGGATAAGATAAAGCTTTTCTTCGGAGAAATGGTTTGTATCCGGAGAAGCAATAATAACACTTCCAATTAAGCCATGTCTAGCAATAATAGGAAATAGAGCTAATACCGTAAACCGATGGAAGATGTCTGCACAGGGAAACTTCAACCAATCCACACTAGATCTTCTGAGAACCGTATAGTGGCTTAGAGTTTTAAGATATTGGAGGAACATGGGTTTATACGTATCTTCCGCTATTACACGGAGTTCTCTATCTAAGCCTACAGACTTGAAATAGACAAAATCCTCTCGGGTTTGGTTCAGAATAAAAAGCCCCACATTATGATAGGGAATACTTTTCCGGATTTTCTCAAACAAAAAATTGTGCATTTCAATGCCGCATTTTTTTATTAGGGACTCGGAAACAAATAATTGCCAGAAATTGCGCAGGATTTTGGTTCGTATTCAAGGCGCATCAAGGGGCGCATATCGGGATATGCAACTCTTGATGCAACGCAGAAGACGAGCCGAAAGACAAGCAAGAATGGCCAATTATTTGTTTCCGAGTCCCTTAGTGAAAGTGATAAGACCTTGCTTTTTGAAAGCAGATTAAGCTGAAATTTCGGCTTATGGGCTCGGTAAAAAATAAGTTGGTAGAATTTGCGCCCAAATTTGCCGTAGATTTAATCGATCTGATTGAGCAAAACCGGAGGAATAGCGAGCTATTTCGAGGCCTTTTGCGAATGAAGATCGACTAAAGATATGGTGAGCTTGGGATGCAAAGATGACAAGTTATTTTTTTACCGAGCCCTATGTGCGATAGTCGGAATGTGGTATCCACTGTCGTGAAGTACCCATTCTCTATCCGGATAACGACGACTGGAATTCAGATACCGGATGCCGACCTTATTGTCAACCTGCATTCTTATCCGAATTGCCCAAAAATCAGGGATTTTGGACGTAGAACGCCTGTTTGCCCGAGTGTGGTTTTTTCTTAAAAGTAAGCCTCTGCGGGGTAATCCGCGATAGTACTGTAATTGTCGGCACTGGGTTCTGGCTGCTCGTCATATACATGAAAAACATCGATGGGCGGCACGTTGGCAACAGGTCTGGGCTTTCTTTTTATAATCCATAATCCCAGGTGGTTGAGGATCTTTTTACCTAAATTGAGCGATTCTTGATCCATAAAATGACTTATCTAATGGAAATTATAGGATGTTATTGTAATTAGTTCTTTCACCCATTGGGTGAAAACGGATTTTTGAAAAAATGCCGTTATTGCAACAGGATAGGTATGCTCTTAATAAGGGTTGCTTCTTAACTTATTGGATTAACAGCATTTTTAAATTGCAATTTTTTCTCTTGACAGGAGGACTATAGGATGTCCCGCCACTTTTCCCCATTGCCACCGTGTTGAACAGGCTCCAATTGGTGTTTGCTTTTAGGGTTGGTTAATGATAAGTTGAATTAATATCTATTTTGGAAAATGAATAGGTTTTATCGGGGGGCAAATGCAGGAATATGTTGTCATAAAAAAAGGATCAAGCATTAATCATTGCATAAAAATACCGGCCGATTTTTTAAATCAGGATCTTGAAATAAAAATCAGGCCATTGAAAGACATAGGCAAGATAAGCAAACGGCTTGAAAATTTGTATGGAAAACATCCGGGAGTCAAACCGTTTGAAGGGATAACAGACCCAATGAAATGGCAGCAGAGAATGCGAGATGAATGGGAATAGTGCGTTACTTGATAGTAACATAATAATATACTTGTCAAAAAAAGAGTTGCCATTCACGTTTTTCGATAAATTCGACGAATTGCACATTTCAGTTATTTCCTACATGGAAGTTCTCGGATTCAAGTTTCGCAGTAATGAAGAAGAGGATTTTGTAAAAGAATTGATAGAGTTATTTGAGGTGCAGTTTATTGATCAGAATGTTGCTGAGAAAGTTATAGAAATAAGGAAACAAAACCGCATTAAACTGCCGGATGCAATCATTGCCGCAACTGCTGCTGTGGACAATTTTTGTCTGGTTACAAGAAACATTGAAGATTTTCAAAATATCGATATTAAGATTTTGAACCCATTTGATAGCAACTAAGTTGTATTTGTCAAGAATGAAGACAGCTATGCAGACCCCACTTCTCTCTAATATTAGTCTATAATGCACTAATCAAGATTTTACCGTTCCTCTAATCAAGACACCAATCATCTTAACAAAATAAGTGCCCTAATCAAGACGCGGCCCCAATCACTATTTGACGAAAGACTAACAGATGCTGACAGCACACAGATTGCATCCTTTAAGACAAGGAAGCGAAGTCAATACAGACCGTTGCCGCATCAACCCGTATACGAGGGCAGACCTAAGAAACGGGGACGAAATAACTTCCGCAACTATGCATCACAGCTTCAGGCCACCCTTGCCCGATCTCAAATCCCAAAAGTATCAAAATAGCTTGCTATTCCATCAACTTTTGTGATTTGAGATCGAACAAATTTGACCCAAATCTATGCGCCT
>MAXL01000318.1 GCA_001751005.1 Desulfobacterales bacterium S5133MH16 | reverse complement strand
TTCCTGCTCCACCTGGACAACGGAAACGGTGGACGCCCCGAGACAAAGACCCAGCGATCTTATCTTTTCGGACATAAGCCTTTTCCGATTAAATTGCCCCTGTAAACCTTCATATTCCATTGGAAGTCACAAATTTAGACGAGAAAACAGAATTGTTATAAAACAACCCAAGTTGCGCGATAAAATATTTTAGCCGGGTTAAAAGTATAAAGATAAATGGGTTGTGTGTCAAAGAAAAATATCAATTTATCCACAAAACCAAGCTTCAACAATACAAGTCAGTTCCCTTGGCTTATCCCGCCATGGCAAGAACATGTTGAATTTCCGAGACGTTTAATTAATCCTTGTCTCAAAGTTTATTCCGTGGTATCTGCAAAACCTTAAATAGTGTCCATTCATAAATGAGGATTTTTGTTCAAGATCAAGCCTCCGGCCCGTAGGGCCTACGCCCCGGAGGGGCATGTGAAAAAAATAACTACAGGCATATGTTTAATATTCCGAGGATTATTTTTTGAACATAACGCAGAGATTGGGCAAAAAGACCATTTATGGATGGACACTAAATAGATTTTTTGTTTAACTATTTGTCATAAAAGATATTCAGAAGGAGGAATATTAAATGGTACGATTAAGCAAGAGCGCAGGAATAATTCTGGTTCTGATCATCGGATTTTTGGTACAGTTACTTTTTTCTTTTGCGGACAGTATAGACACCCCAAGTAAAGCGGTTGTTCAATTCAGCAAAGCATATTTTAACCTCGACAAATCCATGGCCAAAAGAATCTGCAAGGAACGGCTGGCATCTGAAGATGTCGATGTCATCGACCAATATATTTACCTTGCGGCCAAAGAGGCCAAAGAGAGGGGTTTTGGCATAAATTTTATGAAAAATAAACTTTATCATATAGAAACTGAAGCCATATCTAAAAAAGATAACGAAGCACAAATCCGGATAACCGGCAAAATTAGAGTTTCGATAAACCCTGTTTATCCGATTGTCGCTAAATTATTCAACATCGGGGCAACCCATGAGGTTGAAGAAATCATTAATGTTATAAAGGAAGACGGCAAATGGAAGGTTTGTGGCAATCTTTTTTCTTTGCCTGTAACGTAAAAAAATTCCCCAAAATTAATTTTGCCCTGAAAAACTTGGTCCTTTGGGCCAGCTCAGAGTTTTTCGGCTCTGCCTGAAGAATTGTTGCAAGAGTTTGAAGTGAACTAAAGTTTAAAGTGAGCTAAAGTTAAGGAGTTCTTTCAATTATATAAAATCAGCGGAGCGAAGCGACACCATAACTTTAGGCACTTTAGATCACTTTAGGCACTTTTAACTGAACTTTATTAACTTTTATCGGAAGATATGAAGCTTATATATGCTCCTGTTCGCAAAAGAGCCCTCCAGATTGTTTCCCGTTATCCTTCCCCTGATTTTTATCAGGACCATTTTCTATCAAATGAATTGTCCCGTCAGTATTTTGAAACAAATCCCCTCACTGTTCAATTACGGGCGTTTGTTGCCAAGAAGTTAGATGATGAATTTGGACATGGCCTTGAGCATGCCGTAAAGGTGGCCATGGACGCCGGCGCCTTGATGATCATTGAGAACAAACTTGCCGGCTCTTCCAATGACGTCATAAATCGCAGAGTCATTATTGTCCAATGCGCTGCTCTTCTCCACGATATCAAACGCAAACAAGAAAATCACGCGGTCCGGGGAGCTGCCTACGCCAGGAACGTCCTGAAAACATATCCCTTTGATCCTGACGAAATCGAGGACATTTGCCTGGCCATTCGAAACCACGAAGCCTTCAAAAATACTGTAAAATCAAACACCCTGCAAGGTTCACTTGTTTCTGACTGCCTTTATGATGCCGACAAATTTCGGTGGGGGCCTGACAACTTTAGCGATACCGTGTGGACAATGGCGTCATTTTTTAAAATTCCTGTTGTGAAGTTTATGGAACTTTATCCCGGAGGAATAAAAAAAATTGCTAAAATAAAGCACTCATTCCGTACAGATACGGGAAAAAAATACGGTCCACAGTTTATCGATATAGGGCTTGCCATCGGTGAAGAGCTATTTGATGTTATTAATACAGAGTTTGCACATTTGTTATAGGCCGCTTGTCTCTGAGGTTCGTGTGATGAAAACAGTATTTCCGGATAGCTATAACTCAAACACAAAAGTTTTGTTGCGCATTACATTGATTATTACGGCAATTTTAACGATTTTCATTTTAAACGAAAACATCGAAGCGGTTGAAAAAGATTTTCCTTTTTATCCGGGTGAAAAACTAACCTTTCAGCTTAAATGGACGGTTGTACCTGCCGGGGAAGGCACTTTGGAGATTCTCCCTATAGAAACCATAAAGGGTGTTAAAGCATACCATTTTGTGTTGACGGCCAAATCCAATTCATTTATTGATTATATTTATAAAGTTCGGGATCGAATAGATGCCTATACAGACATTGAAATGACTCACACAATCCTGTATAAAAAAAAACAGCGCGAAGGGAAAACCAAGAGAGATGTGGTTGTGAATTTCAATTGGGATAACAACAACGCTCAATATTGCACTCTGAAAAATGTCAGAGAACCGATTGACGTATTAAAGGGATCTTTCGATCCGTTATCTGCTTTTTATTACATCCGTCTTTTTGATCTCAAAGAAAACTTGATTATTGAACGCCCGGTAACGGATGGGAAAAAATGTATCATCGGCAAAGCATTTGTTATAAAAAGAGAAACACTTAAATTGGCAAGCGGTACATATGATACATATTTAATAGAACCTGAGATAAAACATGTGGGCGGTGTATTTGAGAAAAGCAAAAATGCTAAAATCCAAGTATGGGTTACCGCAGATAAACGTCGAATGCCCGTTAAAATAAAAAGTAAGGTCGTGGTTGGGAGCTTTGTGGGAGAACTTGTTTCGGCCACAGGTATCG
>MAXL01000317.1 GCA_001751005.1 Desulfobacterales bacterium S5133MH16 | reverse complement strand
CGAATTTTCACAAGTCTCTTACTATGATCAATAGGGCGTGTTTGTAAACAGTCGGCTATGGATTTTTTGGAAAGGCCATTGCTTTTGGAAGGATTAATTTCGACGTTTGTAATAATCCCGGCTTTTTTGCCACTCCATGCAGTAACTGGAACAACTTGAATAACCGGCACTCTCTCATTATAGACATCGTTAGTCACAATTACGCATGGTCTAACTTTTCCGGTTTCTGAACCCAATGTCGGATCAAGATTGACGTCAATAATCATCCCTCTTTTCAACCTTTTCATTCCGGCCATCCAGTTACTGCTGTTTGGGTTAATCCTTTTAGATCATCATCTTCAGAATAAATTTCAGAATATAAATCAGCAGATCTTTTTAGAGTTTCGAGTTCCATTTCTTTCTTAAAATAGTCAATGGCCGCCCGAAGCATTGAACTTTTATCTTTGAACCCATACGCTTTAAAATTGCTCAAAAAATGAGCTTGTGTTTCTTCAACACTAAATTTTGCTTGTAACATATACCCCCCCTCTTGGTACCTATATTAAGGGCCTATTATAGGTACTAACATATTAAAAGTCAACATCTTTTGTGGCCCAATGGGGCCTTTAATACTTTCCTCTGCAGAAAGGAAAAAGCTGTTTAAAGAAAAAGCTTGACAATATAGTTAAGAACCGTTAAAAGATTTTTAATATGAAGGGTATCATGAAAAACTTTATCGCCATTAACAACCTTATTAGCCTTATTATTCTCCTCGTCGTAGATGTACTAATCTGCTGCGAGGCAAAGGGTTGATAATGGCCTGATTTTAAAACAAAACAAAAAACAAAATCCGTTATCAGCCCAAAAGGCCGGTAACGGATTTTTTTTTGAGGAGATTTATTTAATGAAAAGTGATCTGGCCAAAAAAGGTATTGAACGGGCGCCCCACCGCTCTCTGTTTAAGGCAATCGGATATACAGATGATGAAATCAAAAAACCGCTGATCGGTATCGCCAATTCGGCCAACGCTATTATTCCCGGCCATATCAATTTGGACAAGATCGCAGAGGCCGTAAAAGCAGGCGTCTATATGTCAGGCGGAACCCCTGTTGAATTCGGCGTGATCGGAGTTTGCGACGGCATTGCCATGAGTCACGAAGGGATGAAATATTCCCTTGCAAGCCGGGAACTGATCGCCGACTCCATCGAGGTTATGGCCATGGCCCATGCATTTGACGCCATGGTCATGGTGACCAATTGTGACAAGATCGTACCCGGAATGCTCATGGCGGCGGTGCGGCTCAACCTGCCTGCAATCGTAATCAGCGGCGGTCCCATGCTGGCCGGAGAACATCCTGAAGAGTCATGCTCTGATAAAATCGACCTGATTACGGTTTTTGAGTCTGTGGGTGCAGTGCTTTCAGGGAATATGACCGAAGAAGAGTTGATGCGTATTGAAGATGCGGCCTGCCCCACCTGCGGATCATGCGCCGGCATGTTCACCGCCAACTCCATGAACTGCTTAACCGAGGCCATCGGCATGGGCCTGCCCGGCAACGGCACGATCCCGGCAGTGATGTCGGCCCGTATCCGCCTGGCCAAGGAAGCCGGCAAGCAAATTATGTATCTATTGGAAAAAAATATCACGCCGTCACGTATCATGACGGATAAGGCGTTTAACAATGCACTGGCCGTAGACATGGCCCTGGGATGTTCGACCAACACGGTGCTTCATCTTGCGGCAATCGCACGGGAAGCAAATGTAGCTATGGATCTTAATCAGATCAACGAGATCAGCAAAGCGACCCCGCATCTTTGCTCACTCAGTCCGGGCGGAACTCATCATATTCAAGACCTTAACCGGGCGGGTGGTATCCCTGCGGTGATGAATGAACTTTTCAGGTCCGGCCTGATCGACAACACCTGCCTGACGGTAACCGGTAAGACGGTGGAAGATAATATAAAAAATAAAGGCATACTGGATGATACGGTGATCCGATCGACAGACACCCCATACCATGCTGAAGGGGGGCTTGCCATATTGTTCGGCAATCTTGCTCCTCAAGGATGCGTGGTTAAGCAGTCTGCTGTTCTTGATGAAATGTTATGCCATGAAGGACCGGCCAGGGTGTTTGATTCAGAGGAAGAGGCAACCCGGGCCATCATGGACGGCAACATCCGTAAAGGGGATGTTATCGTTGTCCGGTATGAAGGGCCCATGGGAGGCCCTGGAATGCAGGAAATGCTGACACCCACTTCGGCCATCGCAGGCATGAAGTTGGATGCTCATGTGGCGTTGCTTACGGACGGCCGATTTTCAGGAGGCACCAAAGGCGCTGCCATCGGGCACATTTCACCGGAAGCCATGCAAAAAGGGCCCATTGCGATTGTTCAGGAGGAAGATCGAATTGCCATTGATATCCCTGCGAAAAAATTAACACTCAAGGTTTCTGATCAAGAAATCAACGAGCGGTTATCAAAATGGTCCCCGCCGCAACCCAAGATAACCCATGGGTATCTGGCCCGGTATGCACGCATGGTTTCATCTGCCAGTGAAGGGGCGGTCGTAAAATAAGCAAAAAAATTCTAAGATGGAAGGAAGGAACATGAAACTAACAGGCGCGCAAATTATGATGAAGGTCCTGAAAGAGGAAGGTGTTGAAACAATCTTTGGATATCCGGGCGGT
>MAXL01000316.1 GCA_001751005.1 Desulfobacterales bacterium S5133MH16 | reverse complement strand
TCCAGAACGTCAAGAGTTAAAACCCACTCCTTATAAGCATCAAGCTTTCCGCAGGCATAAAGTCCGCCGATCAATGCCCCCATGGAAGATCCGGCTATCGATTTAATCACATAACCATAATCCTCCAATACCTCAATTATCCCGATATGGGCGTATCCTCGAGCGCCTCCGCTTCCGAGAACCAAAGATATGCTTTTTTTCATAAGCTTTGCCTCATTTAATTTCTACGTATTGTTTTTCTATGCTCAATTCAACAGAATTATAATTAATATAAGCCATTTTCCTGCTTCCCGGCAATATATTTTTGGAAAAACTGGAACAATTTTAGCTTGCTTATTCTATGTAATTTTTTGACATTGACAACTAAATTTTGTGATATATTGTTATCCATTAAATAGTGTTTTTAAATTGACAAAAAGAAAGGAAAAACCATGATCCATATTGAAAATTTGAGTAAATATTACAGAGACTTCTGCGCTGTGGATCAGATCAATCTCGATATTAAAAAAGGTGAAATCCTTGGCTTGCTGGGCCCAAACGGCGCAGGTAAAACAACCACCTTGCGGATGCTGACCGGTTATTTTATGCCCACATCCGGAAACATTCGCGTAAAGGACTATCAGCTTGACGAGAATTTGCTGGAAATCAAAAAGCTGATGGGATACCTTCCGGAGTCCGCACCCCTGTACCACAGCATGCTGGTTTATGACTATCTTGATTATGTTGCAGGACTAAGGGGACTGGACAAACATAAGAAAATTTCCAGAATCCGACAGCTTGTGGATTTGTGCGGGTTGGATGAAATTATGCACCGGAGTATCAGTGAACTCTCCAAAGGATTAAATCAGCGGGTAGGTCTGGCCCACGCCATGATGGATGATCCGGAAATTTTGATTCTTGATGAACCCACTTCAGGTCTTGATCCCAATCAGATCGCCGAGATACGGGAAATCATCCGGCAGATCGGGGAAGAAAAAACCGTAATTCTTTCAACCCATATCCTGAGCGAAGTTGAGGCAACCTGTGACCGGGTGGTGATCATCGACAAAGGCAAGATCGTCGTAAACGACCGAATGGAAAATCTCAAACAATCTACAGGTCAAACACATTTTATCAATTTAGATATTCTGAAGGCAAATTTTCAAGATGTACACGATAAATTAAGCGGAATTGACGGCGTGGTTGGAATTGAAAAAATTAATGAAAAACCAAACGGCCCGCTTAGCGTGCAAATTACCTGCAAATCCGCTTCCGACCTGAGAGAAACCGTTTATCAAGAAATAAAACAAACCGATTGGGTTCTCATTGAGTTTCATCAGGAGACCAAAACCCTTGAAACCATATTCCGCGAACTGACCGAGGAGGACTGATATGCAGCAAGTTATCCGTATTTGCAAAAAGGAACTAAAAGACTATTTCATATCTCCCATCGCCTACATTGTCATATCTATTTTTCTACTGGTGACCGGGTGGTTCTTTTTTACAACCTTTTTCTATTATAATCAGGCTGACCTGAGAAACTTTTTTAATCTGCTTCCCATTACTTTTTCTTTCCTGATCCCGGCAGTCACCATGAGATTGTTTTCCGAGGAACTGAACGTGGGATCTTATGAGATGCTCCTCACCCTGCCGGTGACGTTTAAGGACATCCTTCTGGGAAAATTTTTAGCCGGCGTTTTATTCGTGGCCGCGGCTTTGGTGCCGACCTTTGCCTACCCCATATTCATCGCCTTTATGGGCCAGCTCGAATGGGGACCTGTGGCAGGAGGCTATTTGGGAGCTCTTTTACTGGGCGCGTCTTTTGTAGCTGTGGGGCTTTTTGCATCGTCATTGACCCGTAATCAGATCATCGCCTTTATCGTGGGAATGGCGATCTGCTTTACGCTGACCTTGATCGACAAAATGCTCTTTTTCTTTCCCGGGTCCCTGTTGGGGTTTATCGGGTATATAGGTGCTGATTTTCATTTCCAAAACATCGCCAAAGGGATTATCGATTCTCGGGATATTGTCTATTTTTTAAGTGTTGTCTTCATAGGTCTCTACGGCACCCACCTGGTCATGCAAGAAAAAAATTAAGGAGAATAAAATGGGCAAGCAAAAACCATATGCAAAATATATCAAGCTTTTAATGTATCTGGTGATCATCGTCCTCATCAATATAGTCGGCATGACGCTTTTTTTCAGGATAGATCTCACATCAAACAGGCTCTACTCCATATCCGAAGCAAGCAAAAAGGTGGTATCCACACTTTCCGAGCCGTTAACCATAGATGTATTTTTTACTAAAAACCTGCCGGCGCCATACAATAATACGGAACGATATCTTCATGATCTGCTAGAGGAATATGCTATCCACGCCAACAAATATTTTAACTACCGGTTTTATGACGTCAGCCCCGAATCTCAAGGAATCAACCCTTTGGCACAGGAAAATCAAAAACTGGCCAAAAATTATGGTATTCACCCGGTTCAAATTCAGGCGTTTGAAGAAGATGAAGTAAAATTTAAAAAGGCTTACATGGGTCTGGTATTAATTCACGGCGATATGATAGAAAGGATTCCCACAATTACTTCCATCAATGGGTTAGAGTATAAACTAACCACAGCCATACAGAAGCTAAACAACAAAATCAGTGCATTGTTAAGCCTTGCGGATAAAATTCAGGTCAAACTGTTTCTGTCTTCTTCCTTAAAATCTGTTGCACCGTATATGGGTCTTAGCGAGCTTCCTGAATATCCCGGCAAGTTGAAAGAAATAATTAACGGCGTCAATTCCAAAAATTACGGGAAGCTCGAATATACTTATATCGACCCCTCAACCGTACAGACAGATCAACAATCCTTGGAAAAATATAACCTTATACACCTCAAATGGCCTGATCTTTCAGGCGGTAAAATTCAAGCCGGCAGCGGCATCATCGGTCTTGTCATGGAATATAAGGAAAAAATCAGGGAAATTCCGCTGTTAACCGTCCTACGCATACCCATCATCGGAACCCAGTATAATCTGACCGACATTGATCAACTGGAAGAAATCATCAACGACAATCTGGAAACCCTGGTCGATATCAACCAGAATCTCGGATATCTTGCGGATCACGGGACACCTGACATTTCGGGTTTCTCGCCAATGGGGCAAAAAAATCCGGATTCGCTATCCACATTTGCAAATCTGATATCACAAACTTACAGCATTAAACCGGTCAATTTAAAAGACCAGTCCATTCCCGGCAGCCTGAATTGTCTGGTTATCGCACGACCCACGGAAAATTTTTCCGATTACGAGCTTTACCAGATCGATCAGGCCCTGATGAGGGGAACCAACCTGGCACTGTTCTTGGATGTCTTCAATGAAGTCAGGGATAATAGCCGGCAAAATTTTGGATTAAACCAGGGGGTTAAGTATGTTCCCCTGGAAACCGGTCTTAACAAATTGCTGGTTCATTACGGAATTGACATAAAAAAATCCTACGTTATGGATGAAAATTGTCATAAGCAACGACTTCCCAGGAGCATGGGCGGGGGAGAAAGGCCCATATATTTTGCCCCGATTATCAAAAACAGATTCATCAACCATGACCTTAAATTTATGAACGGCATCAATGGGCTGGTTGCCGTTAAAATATCCCCTCTGGAACTGGATGAAGAACAAATTTCAGAAAACAAGTTAACGGCCGTGAAGCTGTTTTCATCTTCGGAAAAATCATGGGAAATGCGAGAAAATATCTCGCTGAATCCTATGTTTCTCAGCCCCCCGCCGTCTGCTGATGAACTGAAGAGTTTTCCAATGGCATATATTATTGAAGGGGCGTTTCCCAGTTATTTTGAGGGAAAACCCATCCCTGAAAAAACATCGAATGAGACGGATACGGAAACCAAGGATAATGAAGAAAGCAGCTTGGAACCCGGGGCTCAAAAAGAGAACCTTGACATGTCCAAGATAAAGGGGCGGGGAGATTTTATATCCAAAGGCAAACCCGCTAAAATCTTTTTGATGGCTTCGTCGGAAATGTTAAAGGATACTGTTCTGGATTCTGAAGGTGACAGCCCTAACGACATGTTTGTTTTGAATACCATAGATGCCCTGAACCACCGGCAGAATATTGCCACAATGCGAAGCAAGATTCTCCGTTTTAATCCGTTACATGATACCGGAGCGGTTACCAAAACATTTGTCAAGTCTTTTAATATCACCGGACTTCCGGTGCTTGTCGTCTTTTTGGGATTGATTATTTGGCTGAGCCGACATTCAAGAAAAAAACGGATACAGATGATGTTTCAAAAATAAGATCTTGGTTCAGAGGTTCAGAGGTTCAGGGTTGAATAAATAATGGTTAATAATCAATGGTTAACAATTAATAATTAACAATTGATTATTGATTATTAGATTGGGGTTTAGGGTTCAGAGGTTTAGGGTTCAGCGGTTCATGGTTGAACAAATAATGGTTAATAATCAATGGTTAACAATTAATAATTAACAATTGATTATTGATTATTAGATTGGGGTTTAGGGTTCAGAGGTTTAGGGTTAAATCTTTTATACAATCTTCCATCAACTTTGAACCTTTGAACCTTTGAACCTTTGAACCTTTGAACCATAAAGACTTTGAACCTTTGAACGCATGAAGAGAGGTTAAGATGAAAATTAAAAAAGAATATTTTATACTGGGATTTGTACTGGTTGCATTGATACTTTATCTTGTTTTGCATCGTTCAAACCGGACACATTACAAGCTTCCGGATATTACCGCGGTTTCCTGGAAACAGATTTCAAAACTGGAAATCGGCAAGGCAGGCAAGACCGTTGTTTTGAATAAAAAGGACAACACCTGGTACATCGAACCCAAAGGATATCCTGCTGATTCTGACAATGTCAAAAACATGCTTGACGTGATTGAAAAATTGACCCTGACAGCTCTTGTATCAGAATCAAAAAATTATGTCCGTTATGATTTGACCAGCGATAAAAAAATCACTGTGAAAGCCTGGCATGAAAAAACCCTGAGTCGCGAATTTGATATCGGCAAAGCGGCAAACACCTATCAGCATACTTTTGTTAGATTGGCAACGGACTCCAATGTCTATCACGCCAGAGGGGATTTCAGGCGAAAATTTGATCAGACCGTTGATGAGTTGCGAGATAAAACCGTTTTGGCATATACGCAAAAAGATATCCGTAAAATTACGCTTAGCCATGAAAAAAAGACCATAACTTTGAGCCAAAAACAGGTTTCCGAACAAGAAGACAAAAAAAAGGATAAACAAGGCAAAACTTCTAAAGAACCCGAAACCAAAATAGTCTGGCAGGATGCTGAGGGTAAAAAAATGGATAATGCCAAGGTGAACCGTCTCTTAAGTTTTCTTAATCGACTGGAGTGTGAAACATATATAACTGACGAAAAAAAAGACGATTTAAAAAATCCGACCTATGCCTTTACACTGAAAGGAGATAAAGAGTGTTCGCTTTCCGTATTTACCAAAAAAGATAAGGATGCCAAAACGTATCCGGCAATTTCCTCGGGAAATGATTACCCTTTTTTGCTGTCCGAATCGAAGGTGGAGAGTATTAAATCTAAAATTGAAGATATAC
>MAXL01000315.1 GCA_001751005.1 Desulfobacterales bacterium S5133MH16 | reverse complement strand
TTCTGGAGAGACATCTTATTTTCTGGCCGTTCCTATCAAATCGATATAGGCGATGCTATTTTTGTCTATATTCTTTTCAAATGCAATGGCTATTTGACTGGATGGAGTGGGGCTGGGGAAGAAAAAACACCCGCTACCCGGTTCGGTCAACTGATTTTTGAGCTATTTTAATAAGAGATCGAAGAGCGTCATTTACAGCTTTTTCATCAGGAAAAATCGACGCTACATCAGGACTGAGTAAAACAAGATTTGTACCTGACTTGTAGTCATCGTAATACTTGCCACGAATGCCATGCCCAAAATCATCCCGATTATATTCAGGGCGTAATTCATCAGAATTAACCTTCTTCATAGATCTTCCTTTATCCCATTCAAATTCCACGCGTTCATTTCCATTTATCTGTTATCATTAGCCTAACAAACAGAGTGTTATCCATTATCCCGTAAGATGTAAACGCTGAATCTGTCCATATAGCATATCAGAACTTTATAAAAAATCAAGTTGTTAAGCAAAAGGGATGATGAATAAAATGTGGTTGAACGAGGCCATTGCTGAGAGCCTTTTTGGATGGGGTTTTTATAATCGGCAAGACGATGGAAATAAAAAAGAAATGCTCATACAGCGTTAACGTTAACATCAAGCATCAGCAGGAAATATTCATCCGTAATTGAACATTTGCTGCTTTTATGCTAAAGTTTCTATTATAGAAGAAACTTTTGATATGGACTGCCTAATCCGGGATATTCGTCCCATAAAATCATAACATCCCTCTGCAGCATCATTTTATCTTCATGTCGCCATTTTTCAAAGGTCTCAGTTTAATTCCAATCCTGCTTGCCTTTGACTTTTTGTTTCGCAAGATATATATCTCAAACTCTATTCTCTCAGTCCCTTAATTATGAATTTTGTGCTTTTTGTGGCAACCATGATTGATCAGGCGAAAAAAATTCTTAAAACGGTATTCGGGTATGACGGGTTCATCTCTTTGCAGGAAGATGTGATTGAAAACATACTGCGGAAAAATGACACTCTGGTTATCATGCCGACGGGCGGCGGAAAATCGCTCTGCTACCAGATTCCGGCCCTTATCTTTAAAGGATTGACCATCGTTGTTTCGCCGCTGATTTCACTGATGAAGGATCAGGTGGAGCAGTTGATGGAATCAGGGGTTTCAGCGGTACTGTTAAACAGCTCACTAACGCCTAATGAGTATCGCCGGAATGTAGAGCTCATTAAAAAAGGCAAAGTGAAATTACTTTACCTGGCCCCGGAATCCTTGTTGAAATCGAGTGTATTAGAGATGCTTTCATCGCTACACGTGGATTGCCTTGCCATTGACGAGGCCCATTGCATATCCGCATGGGGACATGATTTTCGTCCTGAATATCGGCAATTGGTGGATGTCAGGTCGCGTTTTCCCAACGCGGTTTATATTGCACTAACGGCTACGGCAACCCCAAGGGTACGAAAAGACATTAAATCCAGTCTCGGCTTTGAAGACTCAGGCGAATATGTCGCCGGTTTCAATCGAGAAAATCTGTTTCTCCAAATTGTTCTGAAAAACAACCCCTTGGATCAAGCCATTGAGTTTGTCCGCAAATTTCCGGGGCAATCCGGAATCATATACTGTTTTACCCGCCGACAGGTAGATGATCTTTATACCGTTCTAAAAGATGAAGGATTTTCAGTACGCTCGTATCATGCCGGTCTGACAGAAATAGAGCGAAAACAAAACCAGAACCTGTTTATCAGGGACGACGCACAGATTATTGTGGCGACCATCGCTTTCGGCATGGGAATCAACAAGCCCAATGTTCGATTTGTTGTTCATTTTGATATGCCGAAGAATATGGAAAGTTATTATCAGGAAATCGGCAGAGCCGGACGGGATGGGTTGCCAGCCCATTGTATGCTGTTGTTCAGTTATGCCGACATTCATAAAATAACGCATTTTATCAACAAGAAAAACGAGCATGAAAAACGGGTGGCACACATCCACCTCAATGCATTTTTGAACTTTGTTGAAACCGATGACTGCCGACGCATCCCGCTGCTCAATTATTTTGGTGAAGAATATTCCATTGAAAAATGCAATATGTGCGACAACTGTCTGGCAGGAGAAAAAGAGCTTACCGACATTACCATACCGGCCCAGAAATTCTTGTCATGTGTTAAGCGGACCGGTGAGATGTTTGGAATGGGCCATATCATTGATGTGTTACGCGGCTCAACTGCCCGGAAAGTTTTAAAATTCGGTCATAATAAATTATCTACTTACGGAATCGGAAAGGAATTTTCAAAAAAACAATGGATGCTCCTGGCACGGCAGTTTCTTCACAAAAAGCTCATGATTCAGGATATGGAATATGGAAGTTTGAAGCTCACAGATAAAGCGTGGGATGTTTTTCAAGACAAAAAAACGGTTCTGGGTCATTTAAAAAAGGAATATAACGATAAGGACACTGAAGAAGAATCTAAAATAAAAACCACACCGGACCACGATAAAGATCTGTTTGAAATCCTGCGAAAAAAGAGAAAAAATCTTGCTGATGACGCAGGGGTTCCCCCTTATGTAATTTTTTCAGACAGAACCTTGATTGAAATGGCTGCATATTTTCCTCAAACCATGGAAAGTTTCCTGGATATTCATGGTGTGGGCATTGCAAAACGCGAAAAATACGGATCGATTTTTCTCGGCCTTATTCAAGAGCATTGCAGGGACCGTGAAATTAAAGAACGACCCAAAAACATTATTATTTAAGAATCTTGACAATCTGTGTTCGTCCGTGTCCAAAAAAGAAAATTTTCATATGCCGGAACTTGCTCCCACCAAAGAAATTTTAAATGCATTTAAAAAGGATAAAGGAGACGATGATGGTTAGCGAAAAAGAATTCAACGATATTGACTTATCGGTAAAGCAAAATAACCTGTACCTGGAAGAGTCATTTACCGACATGGACATGACCTCCATACGGCGCTTGACGCCGGTCAAGCCCAACGGTTTGAAAGATAAAAGTCGCAAACAGATTTTTGTGGGGCACCTTAATTTAATGACCCCTGAAGGGCCGCTTCCGATTCAGACCCCCCTCGCGGCAAGAAACCTTAAAGAAGCCATGGAAATATACCCGGAGACCATGAAAACAGCTTTGGCAAAAATGCAGGAAGAAATCAAAAAGTTTCAGCAAAAACAAGATTCCCGAATTATTGTCCCAGGAACTTGATGGTATAGGAATTTCCTTCCCTCCTTTTCTTTTTTTGGGGTCTCTTGTTTTAAATTATTAATCGAACCGTTCGATTTTATTTAATATCATAATTATGGGAAACACAATATATGGTAACTTGTGTTAATAAAATACAATATATGCTAATTCGATGGAATTATATATAAATTATACATAATTTTACTTGACAAAATCAAATGGCAAGTTTATGATTTAATTAAAAAATTGATCCTTTTATAAACAATTATATCAAATGAGTAAAAATTTACTAAAAGAAATTAGAGAATCTCTTATGATGAGCAAGGCCGAACTCGCCAGAAAGGCCAATATATCACCGATTACCATTACACGGATCGAACAGGGCATGCCCTGCAGAATGGAAACACAACGTAAGATTATTCTGGCGTTAGGGTATAAAATTTCAGATAAGAAAAAAGTGTTTGGTGACTGAGAAGATATCCGCCTGCTTTCCCTAAAAGCGAGACCTTTGCAAAACGCCCCCTTTTGCAAAGGTCTCGCTTTCCGCGTTATGAACCCACTATTAATTTCTGCCCGGGATGGATGACAGCTTTGTCGGATAATTTATTCAGAGCCCGTATTTTTTTCACCGTCAAACCATATTTTCGACTGATGTTGTAAAGTGTGTCACCGGGTCGGACCGTGTAGTAACGTTTTTTTGGGGTTTTTTTGGCAACCTCTGCCGGTTTCAAGACTTGGGTTTTTTTGGGCCTGACCTGGGCTATCTTTTTCTGCAAATCATTCAGGCCTTTTGCGATGTGATCCATTCTCAACGTCATGGAAGCTTCCAATCGGTCAAAACGGTCCTTGAGTTGTTCCAAAGCCTGGGCCTGTTCTAAGATCGGTGTCAGTTTGTCGTCGATATCTTGGAACCTAACGATTTGTTCTTCAAGATTTTTTAGCCTGTTTTCAAAGCCTACAACTTTTCCCAGAGTTCCTCCCAAAACCAGGATTAAGAGGATTATGAAAATCAAAGCAAATACCACAAACCATGAGAAGGGGATTGTTTCAGGAATTTTGAACACCCCGGAACCGAATTTTGCCTTTTTTTTCTTATCCCATTGCAAATAGTCTTCTTCGTAAAAATCATTCTTTTCCGGTTCTGAATTTACTTGATCCGTAAAATCGGAGTCTTTATCTTTCATGGCTGCCCTCCAGGAAATTATTTGCTACCCCCTTCTAATTCTGATATAAGCAAACATATCAAATTTTTTAGCAAATTTAAATAAAAATTATTTCTATTTCAAAAGGCTATATTAATATTTTTTAAAAATGATTTTAAGTTTAAATTTTAAAATTGTTTTTTCTGAAAATTTATTTAAAATAGATTACAGTCAAAACCAATATAGTAAAGATAAGACAAGGAGCTATTCAAGAAGAAAATGGCTATGCATAATTTAAACACCTGGGACTGGGAAACCGGCAAAAAGTTAGTTGTGGATACCACAAAGTGGAAGGATATGTTTGGCTGGATAGAGGAACCTTATGCCAGCCCGGACGGAGAAAGGATAGCAGCAGTTGTAAAAACAGGTGACATGGAATTTAGTGTTTGTGAAAATGATACTCCCTGGCAAAACACGTTTGACAAAATATGGTATTTAAAATTTGGATCTGATAATCGATTGACGGCATTAGTGTCGGATATGGGAGCGTGGACTGTGGCGGTGGATGGTGTCGCCTGGGAAAACACCTTTGACTTTGTATGGAATACCAAGTTCGGGGCGGACGGCAAAAATATTACGGTAGCTGCTCAGAAAGATATGGAATACTTTGCAGTGACAAACGATATACCATGGGAGACGAGATTTTCAGACCTGAGCAATCTCACTATCAGCCATGATGGAAAAAGAGTTGCCGGTGTCGTCCCCACAGTCATGATAAAACAAGGGGATATTTTTCAATTTCAGGAAGGTTGTTATTCCGCAGTAGTGGACGGCAAGCCATGGGATGCAACTTTCGTTAACCTTTGGGGCCTGGCCTTTTCCCATGATTCCGAGCACGTGGCCGCAGAAGTGAGAACCTCCCTTTATGATTACACAATTGCTGTGGACGGAGTTCTCTGGGATAAGGTATATACTTCCGTCTGGATGCCGCAATTCAGCCCGGCAAACGGTTCTGTTACTGCGCCTGTAAGGATAGCAGGAAAATGGACTCTTGCTCAAGATGGCAAACCGTTTTGGGATCGCTCTTTTGCCCAACTCTGGCATCATATGTACAGTCCGGACGGAAAAAAAATAGCTGCCGTCGTGGCAACCAAATATGGGCGTTGGACCATCGCAGTTAACGGTATACCCTGGTCTCTCACCTTTGGTGACCTTATCACTGATGCGGTTTTCAGCCCGGACGGAAACAGGATCGCCTGCATCGGAAAAGAAGACGGAAAGTGGACCATTGCTGTGGACGGTAGGGCTTGGGGTGAAAAATATGACATGGTCTGGCAGCCTGTTTTCAGTCCTGACAACAGAAAGGTCGCTGCAAAAGTAGAAAGAAACGGACATTATACAACTGTTATAGACGGAAAACCTCTTAAGAAATCGTATAAAGCACTGTGGAATCCTGTTTTCAGCCCTGACTCTAAAAAGATTCTAATAAAAGGAATCGAGGGCGATCCCGATGACGGCAAGTATTTTCGGCAGGTTTTACCGGTAACCGATATTACCGGCTAACCGGATCTCTCACGGGCTAAAAGGAAAAAATCCATGCATGATATCTATAATTTTGTCAGCGGCCCGTTGGTGTGGGTCTCCTTTATCATTTTTTTCGGGGGTAGTTTGTACCGGCTGATATCCATGGCCGTGCTGGCCAGGAAGAAGGATGTATTCGTATATGAATATATGAGCTTAAAATTCGGACTTCGGTCGATCCTGCATTGGATCATCCCCTTTGGAACCGTAAAATGGAGGAAAAATCCGCTTTTCACTATCGTCACATTTACATTTCATATATGCATTATTTTTATTCCGATTTTTCTTAGTGCACATATAATTCTCTGGAAAGAATCGTGGGGTATTAGCTGGTGGTATATTTCGGACACTGCTGCCGATGTATTGGCTATAGTTGTTATTGCTTCATGTATTTTTTTTCTTGTGAGAAGAATCGTTCTGCCGGAAGTCAAGTACTTAACATCTATTTCTGATTACGTAATACTTGCTATTGTTGCCGCACCCTTTATCACGGGTTTTTGGACATATCATCAGTGGCCCGGATTTAAAGTCATGGGAATTATCCACATTGTAGCCGGAGAGATCATGCTGGCGGCAATTCCTTTTACACGCTTGATACATATGATTTTTTTCCCATTCACAAGAGGGTACATGGGTTCTGAATTCGGCGCCATCAGGCATGCAAAAGATTGGTAGGAAACCTATGATAAAATCGTAAACGATTTTATAAAAGGAGAACATAACATGGCTGAACCTGCAATTAAAAGAAACGATGAAAGCTACAAAATTGTTGATGAGGGAATTGATAAGGGAATTGCAAGGTTGAGTCCGGAAAAGATCGAACAGGTTATAAACAAGGTTTTAGCGGCGGAAACCGGCGCCCGGCTAAAGACATATGTTGAAACCTGTGTCCACTGTGGACTTTGCTCTGAAGCCTGCCACTATTATCTTTCCCATGATAACGACCCGAAATTTTCTCCTGCGGGCAAGGTTAAACAAACCATATGGGAAATATTAAAAAGGAAAGGCAAAGTTGATCCCGAATTTATAAGAGATGCCTCCCGAATTGCATCCACGGAATGTAACCTGTGCCGACGCTGCGCTATGTATTGCCCATTTGGTATAGACATTGCTTACTTAATGTCTGTTGTGCGAAGGCTCTGCCATATGCTGGGTGTTACCCAGCTGTACATACAGGATACCGCACACAGCCATTCAGCCACCTTAAACCAGATGTGGGTAAAGGAGGATGAATGGATTGACACTCTCTTTTGGCAAGAAGAAGAAGCACAGGATGAGATATCATCTTTGAGGATACCCATAGAAAAGGAAGGGTCTGAAATTTTTTACTCCGTCATTGCCCCTGAACCGAAATTTCGTGCACAGCTTATATATCAGGCTGCAGTTATCATGAATGCAGCCGGAGTTGATTTTACAATGCCGGCAACACCAGGATGGGACAACAGCGATCAATGTATGTTTACCGGAGACTACGAAATGATGGGGCGGTTGAAAAAGGCACATTTTGAAACGGCGATGCGGCTCAAGGTTAAGCGGATTGTAATGGGAGAGTGCGGACATGCATTCCGATCCGTATATGATGTGGGAAACCGGTGGCTGGCATGGAAGATGCCGCCAATACCGGTTACACATGCCGTCGAATTCTATTACGAATTGTTAAAACAAGGAAAGATAAAAATCGCTAAAAAGTATGATAAGCCGGTCACCTTCCAGGATCCCTGCAATATTATTCGGGGAAAAGGCCTTCATGAAAAGGCACGTTATGTTGTTGAGGCACTTTGTGAAGAGTTTATCGAAATGCATCCCAATCGGGAACACAATTACTGTTGTTGTGCAGGAGGCGGTGTAATAAATACCGGTCCTCAATACAAGATGAAACGTATTAAAGGAAACAGGATCAAGGCAGAGCAGTTATTTGCTACAAAGACCAGGGGTGCAAAGGTTATAATAGCCCCTTGCCATAACTGTCATGGCGGAATAGAAGATATTCTTCATCACCACGGCCTTGATATGGAACTACATTTTCTGGGTGATATTATATACAAAGTCATGGAAAAACCGGTATAACAGGTAAATTCAGTTGGGTCAGGCTCATAAAATTGGGGGAATCCTGATGGAAAAAAGGACATTGATAATATATACGGTAATAACTCTGATGGGTTTCATATTTGCTGTTATGTCCGGCTATTCACAGGAAGATGTGATAAATGTTGAGGACAGCGCATTTGAGAAAAAGATGAGACCAGCGGTTCCGTTTCTGCATGATAAACACAATGAAACGGCAGGGATTGACGAATGCAATACTTGTCATCATGTATATGAGGATGGAAAAGAAAATGAATATGATTCTTCCGAGGACCAGGAATGTTCGGAATGCCATACCATTAATAAAGGTGATAACTCTATGTCCCTTGTAAAAATTTACCATTTGCAATGCAAGGGATGCCACCAGAAAAAAAAGGCCGGGCCGATCATGTGCAGCGAATGTCATCCAAGATAAATGCATAACTCGGATCCACAAGAGATTGAGAAGAAAATTTAACCCGAAAATTTCCAAACACCCCGCAAGGAGAGAAGCATACCATGATTGATCAAGAGACCAAACGACTTGCTTCTATTTTTGATGCCATGGGGCGTGGTGTTTATATCATCGAGGATGATTACACCGTGAAATTTATGAACAAGTCCAGTATTAGCGCTTTTGGAGAAGGCATAGGGAAAAAATGCTATCAGGCGATTGCTAATCGTGATGAGATATGTCCCTGGTGCAGGGCAAAACAAGTCTTTAAGGGAGAAATACTCCGCTGGGAGAACCACTTTTCCCACATCGATAAGACTTTTGAGATCTTTGAATTACCTTTGCAAACCGCTGATGGGACCATATCCCACTTTTGCATATATCGAGACATTACGGAGATAAAAGAGCGTGAAAAAATGCTTCGCGCCTCCATAGAAGATTACAAGGAATTGTTTGAACATGTGCGTGTCGGTGTGCACATGAGCAGCAAGGAAGGAAAGTTTATTGATGCCAATCAGGCGCTTATGGAAATGTTAGGATACACGAGCAAAGAGGAATTTTTTAAGGTGGATATAGCCAGAGACCTTTATTTGAAACCTGAAGATCGCCAAAAATACCAGGAGTTGATTGGACGAAACGGCCACGTAATTGACTATGAAGTTGATTTGAAGCGCAAGGATGGAAAAGTGATCTCGGTATTACGCACCGCTCACGCACGATATGATCGAGAGGGGAATGTTATAGGGTATGAAGGGATCTGTGTGGATCAAACCCAGAGAAAGGAGATGGAACGAAAGCTTAAAAAAGCGCATGACTTTCAAACAAACCTTATCCAAACCTCAACAGACGCAATCATTGCCAATGACCGTGAAGGCAACATCATCATTTCTAATAAGAGCGCTGAAAACATATTCGGGTACACCCAGGAGGAACTTTCCAAAATTCACGTCACCCAGTTTTACAAAGAAGGCGAGGCTAAAAACATTAAGAAAATGATTTACGGGCCCGAGCACGGCGGTCCCGGCCGTTTGGTTAACTATAAAGTGGAAATCGTCGATAAGTATGAGCAGATGATACCCATCCTGCTCTCCGCAACATTACTGCATGAAGAAGGACAGGAAGTTGCCACGGTGGGTTATTTTAAAGATATGCGCGAACTCAAGCGGCTGCAACAAGAGCTTCATACACTCTTTGAGTTTGAACACAACCTAATTCAGAGTTCCATAGATGCCATAATCGCCTCGGACAGTGATGGATCCATTATCGTTTTTAACCAGCAAGCAGAGAAACTGCTGGGCTATTCCGCATATGAAATGATCATGAAAATGTCTTTTAACGATCTTTTCCCGCCAGCTATGTTGGAAGAGTTCAGGAAAGAACTGGTTTCCGATGAATACGGAGGGGAAAATCGGCTCCTTCTTTTTGAGACATATATGACTAATAAAACAGGCGACAAGATTCCAGTCCAGCTCTCAGCCACGGTTATGTTTGACCAGGGCGAAGAGATCGGCATGGTGGGATTCTTCAGGGACCTAAGAGAGATAAGAAAACTGGAACAGCAGTTTGCCGATCAAACCCGGCTGCTTCACGAGCACAAAATGATTTCCCTGGGCAGGCTGTCAGCCAGCGTAGTTCATGAGCTCAACAATCCCCTTGCAGGAATCTTGAACTATATTCGCCTGATACTCAAGATTGTTAATAGAGGCTCTTTGGACCAAAAAAACATGGAAAAGTTTCAAAGATATCTCACCCTCGTTGAGAGTGAGACCGGCCGCTGTTCCAAGATCGTTTCCAATCTGCTCGCTTTCTCACGCAAATCCGAATTAGAACTTAAGGCAATGAGTATTAACGAGCTCCTGGAAAAATGCATTCTGCTCAGCCAGCACAAATTAATGCTTCAGAATATCCAGATTAAAACCGACCTTGACCCGGACATTCCAAAGGTTTTGGGGGACTTTAATCAAACTCAGCAGTGCGTTGTCAATCTTATTTTTAATGCCATTGACGCCATGCCGGATGGCGGCACCCTGAGCATGGCGAGTTCATTTGATCCGGGAAAGGAGATGGTCGAGATAAAAATAGAAGATACCGGATTCGGTATTACTGACGAAGACCTTCACCAGATTTTTGATCCTTTCTATTCCACAAAAACAGAGGGGAAGGGGCTTGGCCTCGGACTTTCCATGGTTTACGGCATCATCGACCGTCATAAGGGATCTGTCACCGTTGACAGTGAGCTGGGGAAAGGGACCGCTTTTACTATTCGCCTTCCGTCACTGAAGAGGGAGGATTAACCCAATGGGCGATACAGAAGAACTTAGGGATGCAAGCAGACTCGGTGTTTATTACGTTAACAAAGGAAACATTTTAATTTTATTTAACTTTATACCCTTATCACATTTTTTTGAGTTGAGTCGTTCCTAAATCAAAGGAGGAACTATGTTTAAGAAGGTTCTTTTGGCCGCATCTCCAACAAAAGCCTGTGAACGCGCTGCGGACATGGCTTTTGCTCTGGCCAAGCAAAGCAACGCCAAATTGTATATTTTCCATGCCTACGGTATGGACTCAAATGGGTGGGGTGGAATAAGACACCTTGTGCCTTCCGGGAAGGTAGAAGAAATAAAAGGAGAAATAGATAATTACTTTCAGGAAAAGCTCGAGAAATTTGGGGTTCAAAATTATACAATCGAGGTTGTCGCAGGACTGCCCCATAGCGAAATCCTGCGTTTCGCCAGAAAAAAAGCCGTTGATCTGATTATTATGGGTCCTCATGAAAAAAGGATCGATGAAGACTTGCCAACAAGATGGGGGATGGCCGGGAGCAGCCTCGAAAAAGTGAGCCAAAAGTCACGCTGCCCCGTGATGGTCGTTTCCGAGCAAGTTCCTAAGATCTGGACTATGGATGCCATTGGTGACCGCAAAGATTTTCGGATTCTGGTGGTGGACGACGAACTAATCGTTCGCGATTCAATCAAGGAGTGGCTTGAAGATGAAGGTTTTGCCGTGGATATGGCCGCATCAGGTCCGGAGGCACTGGATAAACTGTCAGCCAAACCGTATCACCTGATGCTTACGGATATCAAGATGCCCGGGATGGACGGTGTTGAACTCCTTAAAAGGGCCCATAAGCCCTTCCCCGATCTTACCGTAATAATGATGACCGCCTACGCAACCGTAGAGACCGCCATAGAAGCCTTGAAGATAGGGGCGCTTGACTATCTCCTCAAACCATTTGACCCTGAGATTCTTGTTGATAAGATCTTTCAAGTATACCAGGATTTTGAGGCTACCCGATCGGTAAAGGTGAC
>MAXL01000314.1 GCA_001751005.1 Desulfobacterales bacterium S5133MH16 | reverse complement strand
TATATATAGCACGTTGCAGATTTTTCAAAACATCAAGTTAGTTCGCTTTGCTCACAATTGGAATAATGGAATGTTGGAGTAATGGCATAAACAGGTTACCATTAACAAACCTGTATTTTCAAGAAGTTGTAGAATTTCCGAGACGTTAATAGGATTATGACAAAAAAACCGGGACATATTAAAAAAGATCTTACTGTCATTACTACCCACATCAATGCCGACTTTGACGCTTTGGCATCCATGCTTGCAGCCCAGAAGCTCTATCCCGATGCACTTGTGGTTTTTCCCGGTTCCCAGGAAAAAAATTTAAGAAACTTCTTTATAAAGTCTATGGTCTATCTCTTTAACATGGTCAATATTAAAGATGTGGACCTGTCAAATCTCAAAAGACTGGTTCTGGTGGATACCAAACAGCCAAGCCGTATCGGAAAGTTTGCAGCCATACTCGACCGGCCGGACATCGATATACATATTTACGATCATCACCCTCCCATGAGTAACGATATCAAAGGTGACTACGAGGTTCATTGCTTAACCGGCGCCACTGTCAGCATCCTTACGGAAATCATAAAGGATAAAGGTATCGACATTTCTCCGGATGAAGCCACCATTATGTGTCTCGGAATATATGAAGATACCGGCTCCTTTACCTTCCCATCCACCACCGAAAAAGATTTTACGGCCGCCGCCTTTCTTCTTTCAAAAGGAGCAAATTTAAATATGGTCTCAAATCTGATCTCAAGAGAGATAAGTCCGGAACAGGTGGGGATTTTGAATGACATGATCCAGGCGGCAACCCGCTACAATATCAACGGCGTCGAAATTGTAATTACAACCGTATCCACGGACAATTATGTATCGGATTTCGCCTTCCTGGTCCAAAAAATGGTTAAGATGGAAAACCTCGATGCCATTTTTGCCATCGCACGAATGGGAGACAAAATGTACGTTGTGGCCCGAAGCAAAATACCCGAGGTCGATGTGGGGACGATTGTCACCCCCCTTGGCGGAGGAGGGCATACCTTTGCCGCCGCCGCAAGCATCAAGGGTAAGACACTTGCCCAGATTGAGCAAAAGCTCACGAAAATCCTCTACAGCAAAATCAGGTCCAGAAACCGGGCAAAAGACCTGATGTCATCTCCGGTCATTAGGATTGGCGAAGATGTCTCCTGCAAAGAAGCCGGCAATCTTCTCACACGGTACAACATAAACGCCCTCCTGGTTACCCAAAAGCACAACGGCACAGAAAACCTGCTCGGGTTTATAACCCGACAGATTATTGAAAAGGCCCTGCATCATGGGCTGGATTACATCCCGGTCAAAGAGTATATGACAACCGAACTTGCTTCGGTGACGCCCGATTCCGGACTTTTGGAAATTCAGGAAAAAATCATCGGCAACAAGCAGCGGATCCTTCCTGTCATCGACAATGGCGTCATCACCGGTGTTATTACGCGCACCGATTTGCTTAATATTCTGGTGGGGCAATCTAAACTTACTTCCTCAAGCTCGCCGGATCTGCTCAAGGAACCCGTCCACGCCAGAACCAGAAACATCCTTAAGTTCATGAAAGAGCGCCTATCACCTCGTATATTCGACATGCTTCAGGTGATCGGCGAAAAAGCTGACGAATTAGGTTACAATGCTTATGTTGTGGGTGGATTTGTGCGCGACCTGTTCCTGTATCGAACCAACGAAGATCTGGACATTGTCATCGAAGGCGACGGCATCGTATTTGCAAAAAAATATGCAAAATTCGTAAATGCTCGTATTCACTCCTACGAAAAGTTCGGCACCGCGGTAATAATCTTCCCGGACGGATTTAAAATTGATGTGGCTTCGGCCAGAATGGAATACTACAAGTTCCCGGCGGCCCTTCCCACTGTGGAGATGAGTTCCATAAAATTCGACCTCTTTAGACGGGACTTCACTGTAAATACCCTGGCGATCCAGCTCAAACCAAATAAATTCGGCCTGTTGATCGATTTTTTTTCAGCCCAGAAGGACATTAAGGAAAAATCTATCAGGGTGTTGCACAATTTGAGTTTTGTTGAGGATCCGACCCGGGTTTTCCGCGCGATAAAATTCGAACAGCGTTTCGGTTTTTCCATCGGGAAACTGACTTCAGGGCTTATTGAAAATGCCGTAAAAATGGATTTTTTCAAGCGCCTCAGCGGCCGAAGGGTATTTGCCGAACTGCATCAGATTCTGGAAGAAGAGAACCCCCTGGCCGCCATCAAAAGGCTGGATGAATATGATCTTCTGAATGTTGTCCACCCTTCCATAGAATTAAACAACCATATGATTTCATTGCTTAATTCAGTTAAAAAAGTGCTATCCTGGCACGATTTGCTTTTTCTGGAAGAACCGTATATGAGATGGGCCGTTTATTTTCTGGCGCTTACAAGGCACTGCGATAAAGAAACAGCCGATGAAATCTGCATGCGGATTGAACTCGCGCCACGATACCAAACAATTTTCTGCAAGGAACGTTTCGAGGCTGACAGGTCTATGTTATGGATGGAACGAAATCTACCGGCAAAAAACAGCACCATCTATAAACAACTTGCCGTTTTCAGGATTGAACTGATCCTGTATATGATGGCAGCCACCAAACACGAAACGGTAAAGAGATCCATCTCCAATTACGTTACCCGACTGAGACATATTCACACATCGGTAAAAGGCAAGGATCTGAAAAAAATGGGACTTGAACCCGGTCCGATTTACCGGGAAATCCTACAGGCCGTCCTGGATGCCAAATTAAACGGCCAGCTTAAAACACGTAATGATGAACTCGATTTCGTGAAAGGCTATGTTCGCTAATTTAGATCTGAATCAAATAGTTGTAATGATCGTTCCGCTCCTTTTCGCCGTAACCATTCATGAGGTGGCACACGGCTATATAGCGCTTCGTATGGGTGATAACACCGCGCTTTTAGCCGGAAGGCTGACGTTAAACCCAATCAAACATCTGGATTTTGTAGGGTCGTTACTTCTGCCGCTCATATTGAACTTGACAAATTCACCGATCATTTTTGGTTATGCCAAGCCTGTACCGGTTAATTTTTCCAATTTTCGTGATTACCGCAAAAGTACGATTTATGTGGCATCGGCCGGTGTTCTGGCTAATTTTGCCCTGGCCATTGTCTCCGGAGTGCTGTTTCAAGCCATTGCCCATTTTCAATGGTTATGGAATGGATCCATATTCAGACCCGTTATCATGGATTTATACCATATGCTCTTTTACAGCGTATTGATTAATCTGGTTCTTGCAATATTCAACCTGATCCCGATCCCACCTTTGGACGGGAGCAAAATACTCGCTATGGTTCTGCCTGCTTGGTTAAGGCTGTATTATGCCCGTATGGAACGATTCGGCATGATAATAATTATTTTCTTGCTTCTAACAAATCTTGTCGGTAAATTTATGTCATTTTTTTTGACCCCTTTGTTTAATATTCTGATAGGAAGGTAACCGGATGTTGGAATTGTATATTGTAGATTTAAGATTGACGGTCTCGTAAAAAGTCAGATTTTGATGGCAAAGTAAAAAGCTTCAAATTCAAGGCGCGCAAATTCCGAGGAATGAGACGTACGTATAGTACGTTGCAGTGACGAGGAATGCAGCGCAACGCAGAAGTTGGACTTTTTACGAAGCCATCTCAGTTGATGCATCGTTTTTGGATATGCTTATGCGAATTGTTCTTGTTAATCCCAATCCCATGAAACCACCGGTGACTCCGGTCTCTCTCGACTATCTGGGGAGTGCATGTGAAAATGCCGGAATAGCAGTTGATCTGGTTGATTGTTCCGTTGAGATGGATTGGAGTAAAAAACTTGCGCAGGTTTTGACGGAAAATCCTATACTGGTCGGTGTTACGGTTCGTAACATAGACGATTCTTATTTCGCCAGCCGGGATTTTTCTCTTCAACGAATCATACCGGTTCTGGAGGAAATTAAAAG
>MAXL01000313.1 GCA_001751005.1 Desulfobacterales bacterium S5133MH16 | reverse complement strand
TGAGACCGTCAGGTATTGGTTGACATGAATAATTGACTGCATTAGATTTTAATTTTTGTTACGGGCATTTTGCTTCTATCATCAATTAACTAAAACAGCAAGGAATGGCATGAAAACAGGCCGGATAATTACCGAAGATGACAAAATCAGGGATATACTGAAAAACGCGAGGACCATCGCCATTTTAGGTTTGAGCCCCAAACCTGAAAGAGACTCTAATTGGGTCGCCGGATATCTAAAAGAACAGGGGTACAGAATCATTCCGGTCCGGCCCGCTCAAAAGGAGATCCTTGGGGAAAAAGTTTATGCATCTCTTGATGATATTAAAGAACCCGTGGATATTGTCGACGTATTCAGAAATCCTGCACAGATCGTTCCCCATGCACACGAGGCCATCCGGCTTAAACCAAAGGTTTTTTGGATGCAGCTTAATATAGAAAATCGGGAAGCGGCGGACCTATTGACGGCAGCGGGGATTGATGTTGTCATGGACAGGTGTATAAAGGTTGACCATGAGAGGCTCTGTAACGAGAACGGCTTATAGAGAAAAGCGCCGCAAAGCCAAGCAGAGCAACTGTTATTGTTGCAAAGAGAGGCCCCCTTTTTGCTGGAGATGCCGCTGCGGTTTTACCATTTGCCAGGAATGCATGTTGGAAAATTTCTGGGGAATGTCATGCAATGGTATAACCTGGCAGTGTCCGGACTGCGGGCAGCACAATGGTTTAGGAAATCAATAGGTTAACCCGATTTTCCCACAAATTTTTCTTCGTTCCACTCCCTCTTTAACAGCACTAAAAAATTTTTATCCGGCCGGGCCAAAAAGAGTCTGGAAAACCCGAGTATGTCCCCGGCATCTTTAATTCGGATCGCACTCAGCGCCACAACCCGTTTTTGAAAACCGAGCAAGGTAATATAACGGAATTCAGATTTCAGGGAAGCATAATGCTCAGGGATCATGGCCTTCTTAAAAAGTGGTATAAATTGCGACATGTTATTTCCGGCCGGTTCGAACCGGTAGGGCAGGCGTTCTCCAATAATGACGGGGACTTTTTTAAGATTTATACGCTTATCAAGATCGGCCAGGTCGGGGTTGCTCAAAACTATGCATCCGTTGGTGGAGAAAGGCTTAACGACCCGGTTTGACCCATGGATAAAAATTCCGTTGCCCCTATTGCACTCAAGATCGTCAAAGGGGTCGGGGTAGTTCAATCTAAAAGCCCGGTCGCCGAACAGGGTAATTTTAGAATCCCGGTAAGTTTTTATGTTGAAATAAATACCCTCAGGAGTTTTACTGTCTTTCTCTTCGTGTTTTTTTCCCCGGTTTTCGCCGGTACTGCAGGTATAACTCTTGATGAGGTGGTATCGACCGTCATAACCGTACAAATGTAACTTCTGGATAGCCTTTTCCACCAAAATCAGATGAACCGGTTGGCCGTTTCCTTTATAGAACAGGATCGGGCCGTCCCACATTCCGTCTTCACTCTCTGTTTGATCTTCAATTCCGGACGAAGATTTCCGGGCCGGCTCTTGCGAATACACAGTATCTTTTGTACCGAAAAAGATTCCGTTTAAACCCAGGACAAAAAAAATTAAGACTGCCCCGGCCAAGATGTAATAAGCGCCGCGCTTTTTATATTTATGATAATCGGGTGTATCGTTCATGGAAAATTTGATCTGACTGGCTGTAACTCTCCACATTTATATCCCAAGAATCTCTGCGATTTGCTTCAGGCTTTGGATATGAAAGTCGGCGGAAAGTGACCGGTTTTTATAAGCCACAAAGGGCACCCCCGCCGCCTTTGCCGCAATTTCATCCAGTTCCGAATCTCCCACATAAAGGGAATTATATGGCTCTATCCCGAAATGCTCTATGACCTTGATCAGTTGATCAGGATGTGGTTTGGGATGATCCACGTCACCGGCACAAACAACAAGATCAAAATACCCTTCCAGACCATGTTCGCTGATAACCCGGTCCATTGTGTCTGATCGGTTTGTGGCAACGGCGGTTTTGTATCTGGGCCGGAGCTTTTCGATTAACGGCTTTAGATACGGTTCCATTTCCATATGTTTTAAAAACGGAATATAGCTCATGCGTTTGCGATAGGCTTGTGCCGCTCTGAAGCCCTCGTCATCGGGAAACAGATTCGCAATTGCATGGTCTGCGGTATGGCTGTGACAGTATGCAAACTGTTCTGCCGTAAGGGCAGGCCTGCCGAAATGGCCCAAAATTTGGTTATAGTAAGCGGTGTTTGATTCTGTTGTATCAAACATGACGCCGTCGCAGTCAAAAGCAACAATTTTAATATGTTTCATGGCTATTTTTTACCGCCGGCCGGCCGGTTAAGAATATTGCCGTACACACGGATTCTAATATCCGGTCGTATTTTGCTGTCTGTTTTTAATCTTATTGTTTCAAAGTAGCGGCCTTTTTCTTTTTTCAGATTGGCCACCGTCAGAACATACTCTGTCTTGTCTGATCGCTTGGCTTCCTCCAGTTCATAGCGAATGTATTTTTTGTGGACGGTCCGATCTCCAACCATTTTGAAAGGATACTTTTCTTCAGGAATTATTTTTACCGTTCTCACTATGGAATCTCCGGTAAAACCCCTCAAAGTGACTCTATTGGGTATGATGCGAACAAAATTATTGATATTGCCAATAACTGTCAATTGTAACAAAGGTGTTACCGTTGAATCTGTTTTGACTGTTATTCTTTTTGTTAACGTTCTGCCGCCATATCCGTTGGTATTGACTTTAATGGTAATTTTTCCCTCACCGCCGGGAGGAATTTGCCTCGTATAAGAGACAGTGGCACACCCTCACCCGGTTCTGACTTTTTCAATCTTCAACGGAGCGGTTCCCCTGTTTTGCACGATAAAATCGTGTGTTATTTCAGTGCCCTCTAAAACCGGACCAAACTTAAAACGACTTTCCGGAACAAAGACGGACGGCAAGTTGAGGGTTTTATTTTCGGTTCCGAAAGAGCCGGTTTGAAAAAAAAGAGTGCAACATGCGAGAGCAAATACAAAAAGAGCTTTCTTTTTCATATATACAATCCTCATAAAAACGAGTGCTCGATACGGATATTTTTTTTACAAAGCTAAATGGCTACAATAGATTTTTTAAGTTGCATGCTTTGGAATGTCAAGACACAACTTTTTTTATTTTTAAACCCCATGATTCATTTTAATTCGATTTTTTCTGTTTTGACCGTATCTGTATCAACAAGACAGAAACTTGGATGACCGTCTTTTCCCATTATTTCACCGGGATTTAAAAGAATGGTCCGGCCAATTTTTTTGAAAAAATACTTATGGGAATGACCGAAACAGACAAGGTTAAACTTACCGCCGGATGCAAGTCCTTCTCCCACAATGCCATGATGTGTGAAACCTATCTTAAAGCCGTCTGTTTCAACCAGACCCACGGGATCATAAAGGGTGATGTTTGTTAAAGACGTAAGAGAGCACTTTGTGAGAAGATACTTATCCCCGTCATTGTTTCCGAACACACCGTGAACCGGAATGCCGCTCTGATCGAGTTCCGCCAGCATAAATGGTGCTATAAAATCACCGCAATGAATTATCATTTCGGCATCTCGTTCCTTGATGATTGCAAGAGCGTTACGCAAATTCCATATATTATCGTGACTGTCACTCATTACCGCTATGATCATATTTCACACTTTTTTTATTGGCATGAATATTTCTTTTTACTTTGATCTCTATTTTATTTATTGGGTATGATGATGGGTATTGATTTTTTTAGAAAAAAAGTAGGGATTACGAAAGGTCATAATTCATTAATTTTATTATGGTACGCCCGGCTGGGTTCGAACCAGCGGCTTTCAGCTCCGGAGGCTGAATAACCTTTCTTACCTCTTTTTAC
>MAXL01000312.1 GCA_001751005.1 Desulfobacterales bacterium S5133MH16 | reverse complement strand
GCAAATTTTGTAATCATGAGGCGTACTTTTCGTACGTTGAATGATTACGAAATGCAGCACAACGCAGAAGTTGGACTTTTTACGAGACCGTCAAATTTAAATATATCCTTTTTGTCCCAGCAGCAGTAGAATTTCCTGGACGGCCTCATCGGGATTGAGGTCGGTGGTGTCGATCCGAACCTCCGGCGATTCCGGAAACTCGTATGGATCGTCGACACCGGTAAACCCTTTGATCATCCCGGCCCGGGCCTTCGCATACATACCCTTTCGATCCCTTTTTTCACATACCTTAATGGGAGTCGATACGTGAACCTCAATAAACCCGCCGTAAATTTCGATGTTTTTCCGGATTTCGGATCTGGTGGCATTGTAGGGCGCGATTGGCGCACAAATTGCGATGCCGCGGTTTTTTGTGATTTCACTGGCCACAAAACCGATGCGTCGTACGTTAATATCCCGGTGTTCTTTGGAAAAACTCAGTTGGCTCGAAAGATTCTGCCGCACAATATCGCCGTCCAGCAGGGTGACCGGACGATCCCCCATTTCCAGAAAGCGGGCATAGAGCACCTTGGCAACAGTCGATTTTCCGGCGCCCGGAAGCCCGGTCAGAAAGACCGTAAATCCTTGCTTATCCGGAGATGGGTAAGCCTTTTTCAGTTCGGTCTCAACCTCCGGAAATGTGGCCCATTCGGGGATACGCCGTCCGGTCCTGATCCTCTCACGGATATCCGAACTTGAAAAGGAGATATGCTGGGTCCCCTCGGGAACCTGATCTTGAGAACGGTACTCATCTTCAAAAGGAAGATAGACAAGCTCTTCAAACGGGACAATGGTCATTCCGATTTCACTGCTGTATTCCTGGGTCAATCGGTGAGCCGCGTCTCTTAGATAAAAAGGATTTCCTCCGGCACCTATTCCGGGGCTGCCATGATCACGTCCTATGATAAAATGGGTACAGCCGTAATTTTTTGCGATGATTGTATGTAAAAGCGCATCTTTTGGACCGGATAATCGCATAGAGAGTGGCAGCAGATTCAATATAAAAGAGTCAGGCGGGTAGTGGCGTGTCACCGCTCGATAGCATCTGACCCGGGTATAGTGGTCAAAATCTCCGGGTTTTGTCAGACCTGTTATCGGCAAAAGGAGTAGATTGGCCCTGGCCTGGCGCATGGCCGCCACCGTCATTTCAAACTGGGGACGTTGGATGGGATTTCGAGTCTGAAACCCTACCACCCGCTGCCATCCGAGCTTCCGATAAATGTTTCTGATCTCTAAAGGAGTCATGCGAAGCTGTTTAAAATCGAAGTGAAGCGGGAGGCTTAGAACCTCGATTTTGCCACCCACGTAATGATCCCCTTCTGTATTAAAAAGATACTCAACCCCCTGGTGGTTCCTGTCGGTTGTGCTATATACTAATGATGCCTCCTTCTCTCGATCCACAGGCCACATATCCTCAATATGCATAATGGCAAGCAAAAACCCTTCCTGATCCCTTAACGTGACCGATTGACCGGCTTCCAGAGCCCGAGCCTGGATATCGGATATGCCGAGACATACCGGTAAGGGCCATAAGACATTGCTCTGTAACCTCATGCGGTCAAGCACGGATTCATAGTCAGGCCGAATCATAAAGCCGTCAAGCGGTGAAAAAGCCCCGGTTGCCAGGAGTTCGAGATCACAAAGCTGCCGGCCGTTTAATGTAATGTCCGGCAAATTCATAGCAATCTCCTTTAGAACGGCGGCTCGCTCTTCATCCACCATAAGATTGACAAGTGAACCGCCGTGAGGTTCAACCTCTGTTGCTTTTTTCATAATAAAGCCTCCGGAATTACTAATAAGTAAGTTAGATACTCGACAAAACTTTTATCAATGGAAATGTTATCGAAGTCTTTTCACAAGTGACTAAAGTTTGAAGTGACCTAAAGTGCCTAAAGTTGAGGTAGCGCTAACGCGCTGTCATTAAAATATAATTGGCTGAAAAATTCCTTAACTTTAGATCACTTTAGCTCACTTTAGGCACTTGTAACTTTTTCTGTTTTAATATCAAAGTCAACATAACAGTAAAAAGGTCGAGTAGGATTTGTACTCCTAAGTAACTCTAAAAATCAGCAGGTATAATCAGTCTGAAATCTTAATAACAGAATTAGCTACCTTTGCTTTCCCCTGTCTGACCGCGATAAGGACGTCCTGCAGGTCTTCAAAGGGAAAGATCCCCCTTTCCGGTTTTATCCTAAGTCTGTCAGCAATTTCAAGAAATTCATCAGCCTCGGATTTTTTCAGGTTATACAGGGTCTCTATGGTCCGTCCCCACAGATTTTCACTGTAATTTTCTATTACAATAGGGGATGAGCTTACCGGTGCAAGAACCACTATTCCTCCTTTCTCCACCTGAGAAAGGGTGGGTTCAACCAGGTTGCCCGCGGGAGGGAACACAATTGCTGAATCGAGTTTGCAGGGCATCTGTTCTTTTGATGTGTCTGCGGCCCAGTCTGCTCCGTGGTTTATTGCATCTTGAATATTCTTTGGGGATCTTGTGCTTACATATACCTCTATATCCATGGATTTTGCCACCTTGAGAACACAAAAGGCTGTGGGACCGAACCCGTAAAGACCCAGTTTGCCGCCCTTCTGAACTTTTGTTAGTTTGAATGCCGCATATCCGGCGATACCCGGACACATGAGCGGTGCAATATCGGCAGGTTCTAACCTGATGTCGTTTAAAGGCAGAGCAACATCTTCTAAGACCGTTATATATTCTGCAAATCCGCCATCTTCATCCCAACCCGTAGATTTGATGTCCGGACAATAGTTTTCCTTACCGGACAGGCAGTATTTACATTTTCCGCAGGTACTGTTTAACCAGCACACACCTGCTTTATCCCCAATTTTAAATTTTTTCACATGGTTTCCGATTTCATCAACAATTCCCACAATCTCGTGACCTAAAATTAAAGGTGATTTTCTCAAGCAAAGGTCCCCTTCTGCAATATGGATATCTGTCCTGCATACACCGCACACCAGGATTTTAATCCGTATCTCATCATCTTTTGCGCGGGGTGTAGGAACCTCCGACAACCTCAAAGGTCTTTCCTCGATCTTTGCCTGTTTTTCAAGAATCCATGCCCTCATCTTTTCCTCCTATACAACACGGACACCTTGGTAAGCGTCCGTTAAGGTTTCGTCAAGGCCTTCCCGATCCATTTTCATGGCAAGTGGTAGATAATCGAGTATATCCTGAGCCGTAATTCCATCTTCACCCAAATCTTTTGCCGCAAGGTCGCCGGAAAACCCATGAATGAACACCCCTTTTCTTACCGCATCTTCAATGGACAAGCCAAGACCAAACATGGCGGCAATGGTTCCCGTCAGGACATCACCCGATCCTGCCGAAGCCATTCCGGGATTTCCACTCATATTGATATAGACCTTCTCATCGGGATAGCCGATCAGTGAATGGGCCCCCTTTAAAACAATAATTGAATTCAACTCTTTTGTGGTGTTTTGCAGAATATCTATTTTATTTTTGTCAAGATCGCCGACACTCATTTTTGTAATTCTGGACATCTCTCCCATATGAGGCGTCAATAGGGTCGGCGCCTTTCTCTGTTTTAGTGTGTCCAGGTCCTTGGAAACGGCGGTAAGCCCATCACCATCGATAAGCAGGGGCTTTTCGATTTTCTTTGCCAGTTCTCTTATCAATTGTTGTGTTTCTTCATTTAATGATAAGCCGGGACCGATGACCACCATATCCATTTTTTCAGAAAGCTCAAATAATGCATCCCTATTCTCTAAAGAGATGCTCCCCGAGTCCGTTTCTTTTTGTGGGATAAAAACAATCTCACTTCCCTTATTGGCAATAAATGGGGTCATGGAAATGGGTGCAGCAAGGCGGGAATACCCTCCGCCGGCCTTCAGAAACGAAAGGGCGGAATAGTAAGGTGCTCCAAAATAGCTTGAAGCACCGGCAATGAAGAGAACCTCGCCAAAATCTCCCTTATGGGCAATTCTGTTTTTTGGGGGAAGTTTAATGTAATCGTTGATTCCAACTTTTATCGAATCTTTATTGTAAAGGGATGGCGGAAAAGATATGTGTGAAACATATAATTCTCCACAGTGTTCATAGCCGGGGAAAAGCATATTTCCTATCTTGGGAAGGCCAAAAGTTACGGTATGGTCTGCTGTAACTGCAACACCCATAATTTCTCCGGTATCGCCATTAATGCCGGAGGGGATGTCAACACTGAAAACCTTTTTCCTGCTTTTGTTTATTAACCGAATGACATCTCTATAGAGTCCTTCCACATTTCTCGTTAAGCCCGTTCCAAAGATTGCGTCAACTATTGCGTCGCAATGCAGGACATCACTCTTTATCGAATCAACAGATTCAACGTGCCGGATTTCAATCCGTAATCCGGATATGATATCAAAATTCTTTTTTGCCGCCCCTTTAAATTTATTCACATCCCCCAGAATGAAGACTTTTACATCTCCTCCGGTTGAGTGGATTTTCCTTGCGACAACAAATCCATCCCCTCCGTTGTTGCCGATACCGCAAATGATCACAAATTTTTTATGCGTAACCCCGAATTCATCCATTATAACAAAATACGAAGCCTCCCCCGCGTTTTCCATTAAAATCTCTTCCGGTATGGCGAGTTTCTCTATGGCGTATCGATCCAGAGACCTCATCTGGGCAACTCTGCTTACTTTCATTTTTCACTCCTCCGGCTTAGATTACAAGATGTTTTGATTTACATAAAAAATCCGGAAAAAAGGTTGCCACTTATCCGTTCTCACTGTGACCATAAGGGCTATACCCCTTGATTTCAACCTGGATTCGGTCCGGCCGGATGCCTTGATCCAGCAGAGCAACTGCCTTTCGCAAATCCTTTGCCATCCGAAGGATTCCAGCATAGGACAGAACCATATGGCTGGGGGCCATAGAGAGATTTTGATAGTGGGTGAGGATCAAACTTGCGCCTTGATCCAGAAGAGCCACTGCTTTTCTATAGGACCCTAATCTGGCAAGCACGCTTGCTTTGTTTGTTATGAGCCCGGCCCGAATCTCGATTTCTAATCCGTCAACGTGAAGCGCGAGCCCCTTGTTTAAATAGTCAAGGGCTTGGTTCAGCGATCCTTGACGGGCGTGCACGTATCCCAAATCTCGACAGATCCAGGCAACTTCATGCGCTAATTCCTGCTGTTCAGCATACTCCAGCGCACGGTGGAAATAATGGAAAACCTGGATGAGTCTCTTCTTTGCATAGGCATCCCAGGCTAACTGCATCCAGAGTCTTACTTGCTGGTTTGCTTCTTTAAAGGACATGGGTCAAGTTAGTTCGCTTCGCCCCGCCTGCCATTGCAAGGCACGAGCGGGCAGGTCACAACTGGAATGTTGGAATAAGGGCCTGAAGGCCGGCTTTTTGCCTTTTATAGGGCGCTTTTGCAAAATCGGGCCCTCTTTTTTCGTTATAGACGTATCACAGTTCCTATGGTTAGTCCATTTCTTAAAAACCTTATTTAGTGTCCATCCAGAAATGAGGATTTTTGTTCAAGATCAAGCCTCCGGCCCGTAGGGCCTACGCCCCGGAGGGGCATGCGAAAAAAATAACCGCAGGCATATAGTTGATATTTCGAGGATTATTTTTTGAGCATAACGCAGAGATTGGGCAAAAAGACCATTTCTGGATG
>MAXL01000311.1 GCA_001751005.1 Desulfobacterales bacterium S5133MH16 | reverse complement strand
TTTTCAAAATGCTCGTGGTAGATATTGACCGCTTCCGGCAGACCGCCTGTAATAAGGTAATTTTTCCAGAGATCCCATAGCTGGTCATGCGCTATTTGCGGCAATGATTCCTTAAAAACATGTGTTCGCAATAATTTGGCTAAACGCAGTTTTCCAATTCCCTCCAGAAACTCATCGAAACTCAAAGGGTATAAATCCAGAAAAGTAACTTTCCCCACAGGACAAGAGTCGGTTGCAAGAGCAACTCCAAGCAGAGAACCAGCGCTGCATAACGCAATTTCCGGCATTTGTTCGCGAAAGTATTTGAGTGAGGTCAGCGCCCGTGGACAGCGCTGTATTTCGTCGAAAATGATCAGATCACACTCTGTGTTGATGGAGGTATTAAGATAAAATTGCAGTTCATTGATAATTCTGGCGGGTGAAAGATCATTTTCAAACAGAGCGCTCAGTTGTTCGTCATTTTCAAAATTCACATAATGACAGCGGGAAAACCCTGTTTTGCCGAATTCCTGCAGGGTATATGTTTTTCCAACCTGACGTGCGCCACGCAGGATCAGCGGTTTACGATCCTTACTGTTTTTCCATGCCGTTAAATTTTTATTGATTGTACGTTTCATGGGGATAAAATACACAGGCATGGTACTTTTTGCAAGGACTTTTTGCACGCATATGGTATTTTTTACAACTTTGCATTGCAATGTATACCTCGGAAGGTCATAAATGGTGATTTTCTAATGCATTGACATTTTTGGACCTGTGCGGTTAGCCGGTTGATTTTTGAGGGGGACAGGGACAAATGTTCACGCCCACTCGCTGGGCTCGTTAGGGGCATACAGACTCAAATATTGAGTTCGTAGTTCGTAGTTCGTGGCAACCCACATCGAACTATGAAGTACGTTGAAGCTCTAACATGGTTTCTTGCCGACTCAACAACTCCACTATTTGACGATCTCTGAGGTATTGTTTTGAAAGACGAACATCCAACGTCGAATGAAAAGCGAATATTCAAGAATTTGGATCTGTATGGTTACTGGTAAATTTACCGCCCACTCGCTGCGCTCCTTCAAGGCGCAAAGGGCGCAAAGAGAAGAGGGTTTTATATAGAATCGTGAGGTGCCGATTCTATATAAATAGCTCAGGCCTTCGGCCAAGTTTTTGCGTGGGTTGAGCCTGCAAGTTCTGTCTCTTTATCTTTTCCCATTCGATGTTGGACGTTCGATGTTCGACGTTCATCAGTTCATCCGTGCTTTTCCAATCGAAACAGGCCGTAACCGCCTTTAGAAAAGAGTGGGCTGACATGTTCTTTAAAAAAAATGCTGAGTATCCCCTTTTCTTTAGTGTCGAAGTTGTTGTTTGACCAATTATTGAAGAGATCGTATCTGATCAGAAGGTGGGTTATGCCCGCCTTGTCAAGATCAAGGGAAATCCTTTCCGGTGAATCTGCATTCTTCACAATCCTTTTAAACATGTTTTGATTTTTGTCAAAAAGTATTTCCCTGTCATTGTAATAGCCCCGGTTCCCAAGGAAAACACATAATATTCTTGCATTGTCCAGAAGGTGCTTGTTTGCAAATTTTATGGCAGAGTATTCGGGACGATACCTTTCGATATATTCATCTCGTCCCACGCTGCCATTGATGTAACTTATGGGTTGGACGTACCTGAACTCGCCTATAATATAAGCTGCATTCAGGCATATCATAAGAGATACAGCAAGAGACACAAATCCCCTCCATACCTTTCTTGAAGTCGCAAAACATCGATTACTGATAATTTCATTTATCTCACGCAGGCCCAAAATTGAAAGTATGACAAGGGGTGGAATTATTGGGGCGATGTACCTTGTCCTCATATCTGTTTTGAAGAAAGCAAAAGACAAAAACAGGATCACAAATGCGAGTAAGATGTTTTTTTCGGTTCTTAAAACCGGAGGACTCCTTCTTATGTGAAAAAATGCAAAGAACGGTAAGAAAAACAGAAATGGGCTAAGCCTTCCGTCAAAATACTTGGGGTTTCCATCCTGGCCCTGGAAAAATATCCTTACAGGTATAAGCGCTGTCTCCCACCATGATTCATTGAATATGACCTTTCTCATGACAAAATGTCCCGTAAAGCCTGCCGAACCGGCAGTTGAACCAGCCTCTCCAGGGTTGAACCAGTTATCATAGAATGGGAAAACAGGATTGTTTGTCCATATGTAGTTTCTTGTCATCCAGGGCGAAAAGATTAGAAGTGCCACGATCATGAATACTGCACTGTACCATATGGCCATATATGGTTTTGAGGTTCTGTTTTGTGTTGTTCTTGAATAGATGAACGGCACAAAGAGGGTTAAAAGAAACAATACTATCAGACCATTGTATTTTGTCCCGAGTGCAAGGCCGCAAAAAATAGCTGATATGATTAAATATTTTAGCTTGAAGTCGTTTTCGATCCATTTGAAAAGGCAGATAAGTGAGGCAGTGGAAAAAAAGATGAGCCCCAGGTCAACATAGACCGTTGTTGAAAGCTTTACTATTACCGGAAGAGAAAGGAAAAAAAGGGCGCCCAGGAGCGCGTATAGGGTGTTGATCCGCTTTCTTAAATAGCCGAATATTAGCCAGGCGGTAAGCAGGGCAAAAGAAAAATGGATGAATTTCGGAACTATGTCATTCCCGAAATAAAGGGGTATGATATACAAAAGGTCCAGGTTCATAGGATAGTAGGAAAAGATCAATGAAGGGATTTCATAGATGCCGCCATGTTTCAGATAGAGTTTAGGAACTGCAAGATGGTGGGTCAGCGCGTCTCTGCTTACAGGGGGAACTGATGAAAGGATAATAATAGAGAGGGTAAGTGATAGTAAAAGGCCGGAAAATAATATTCTTAAATATTTTGAAAATGATAGCATTTTAGCATATTCAGGATTAGCCACAGACACACACGGACTATTTTTTCTGCCGCCTCGGCAGACAAAATTTTTAGACCTGTGCGGTTGGATTTGATCTTGTAATTTCAATTATTCTCTCACCGCCCGCTTCGCTCAAGACGCAGAGGTCGCAGAGGTTCTTTTTTCATTTGCCGCTGAGAGGGCGGCAAATGAAAACCACTCAGCCCTGCGGGCACCAGGAACTAAGGACTATAGAAGCCAAATATAGATTTCAAGATAATCTTTTTGGGGTACAGTAAAGGTTTAGTAAGACATAACTTTGTTGTTGCTAATGGAAGGCTCAAAGCTCAAAGCAGCAGAATCATGGTTTTTCTTTGAGCCTTGAGCTTTCAGCTTGCTTGGAACCCGTAAC
>MAXL01000310.1 GCA_001751005.1 Desulfobacterales bacterium S5133MH16 | reverse complement strand
CAGCGATTTCTATTTTTGTCCAATTATTTTGGTGTTGCTTATGAGAAATGCCAGAAGGTAAGCCGCGGCAGCACAAAGTATAATTATGGGAATTCCCAGACTGAGCGCAATTTGGGCGGATATGATTGATGTCAGGACCGACGCACATCCGTTGGCTGTCCAGGCATATGCCCGCTGGGCAGGACGGTTCAACAGGTATCGCATACCCAATGGAAAGGGCAGGCCTACCAGAAAGCCTGGTGGGATTAGGAGCAGGATCGCTAAGGTATATTGTAAAATTTTGGAAAGTCCAAGTATTCCATGGATCATCGAATCAAGACCCAAGAATACAAGGATAAGGACAGCGATCAAAGCTATCAGGACATACCGGAGGCCCCCGGGACCTATTCGCTGGGAGCAATACCCCCCAAAGCCTGAGAAAACAAGGATTCCCGTGAGTACCATCGTGAAGCTGATAACCGGATCGCCGAAAATAAAGATGTATTTTTTGATAAAAAAGAGCTCTACAAACATGAAACCCGTACCCACTGCCAAAAAGTAGAGAATTTGGGAGATATTCGATTTTTTGTCTTGGCTTTTGATTGTAAAAACAGGGAGCATTAAAAGGAAAATGGCGATTACCAGTGCTTCGAGAAAGACGACGGAAACAACAATCTCGCCCGACATAAACAGGGAATAAAATCTGCTTCCCGTCATTTTATAAAGCGTTTTCAATTCGGACCATTTGAGGAACCTGCCGGGAAAAGGACGACTGTCTGACTGAGGGGCTACGTCCAGGGGGTAGTTTTCAAAATACGCTTCTTCTGTTCCTGATCGGTAGGCTTGTGCGAGACGGTTAATCTCAAGAAAGTGATACGGTGCATCGAAAATATTGAAACGGTTCACCATTTCCTTTGTAATATTCGGGAGGTAGACAAGATCAAAGTTCATGTTTCGCGCGAAGTCTTTTAGTATTGCCGTATCATTAAAGGGCTTTACGGAGACGATGAGGGTGAAAGTGCTCCAGTTGCGGAGGACGGCTATGTGCTGTTCTGGGTTTTCATATCCAAGGGATCTCAGACTTTCGTATGCTCCGGCCCAGAGGCGGATGGAGTCTGCCGGAGGGAGTAAAAGCTTGCGTGCTATAATAAAGATGCCGTTTTCCGTGAGGTGAGTGAGATACTCTGAGAATGATTCGGTAGTGAATAGATATCCCTGGGTCAGAGCGTCTGAACCGGGAAGCGAACTCCCCCAGTTTTCAATATGTATGATATCGTAATGTTTGTCAGACCGGGACATAAATGCTCTTGGATTTTGGTTGACAACAGGAATATTGTACTGTTTCCGAACCATATGGGCTATTTGGGGTTTTTGTTCGACGATGGTAATGCTACGGGCGCCGGATGCCATGGCACAAGGGATATTCGATCCGCCGCCGTCCTGAATCAGGAGAATATGTTCAGGGTTCGGAACCAGCATGTATCCGGCATAAGGGAGGGTAAATCTGGAGAACCATTCATCTTTTTGAAGTTGCGGTTTGTAACTAAAAAAGGGGGTGTCTCCGTCTTTGTAAATTGCCCATTGCTCAGGCAGTATGCCTTTGAATTTAAGGCTTAATCCGGGTGCAAAGCGGATATGAGGGCTTTGAACGCTGTCGAATCTGCCTCTCAGACCGGTGACGGTTTCAAAGATCCGTGTATCGGGGAACTGGAGGACCCGGCTGAGGTCTTTATATGGCGAGGGGTTTACTTTAACTTCTGTGCCGTCTCCAATTGAGACGAGCAGGCCTGCGATGAGCACGATAAAAAGACCGGAGGCCTGAAGGGCGAATCGTTTTCCACGGGAGGTGTTTTTTGTTTTCGCATATATTTTGTTTTTCGTTGCCCTTTCAAAAGGAACAATTATTAGGGGGATGAGGGCTGCGAGGATGATGGATCTCCCTTCGCCGAGCAAGGGAAGAAAAGGAACCGGGATGATTGCTCCGCATGCCGAACCCACCATACTTGCGAAGTAAACAAAGCCGGTTTTTTCGGGGATTAAAGCATAAGCAAGGGAGATGACGAGTCCGGCAAAGAAGAACGGTAATGCCAGAAGAAGATAGGCCGTCAAAAGATAGAATATCTGGACAGGTTCCAGGGGCAGTCTGAAGTAGTCCAGTGGAATTCGATTCAAAACCATAAAAGAACCAATGGCGGTAACGGTATAGAGAATGATGAAAATTTTGACCGGACCGCTGGCGGAGAGCCTTTGTTCCCAGTCTTTTTTGTGCGTATCGATAATGTTTAGAAACGTACCGGCGGCGGCGAATCCAAAGAGTGCGATGCTGATGACCATGAAAGACAGATGATTCCACTGACTGATGGAAAAGACCCGGGTAAGGAGTACTTCGAAGGCCAGAGACGAAAGTGATAATAAGAAAACCGCCGTAAGTATCATGGAATATCGTCTGTAACCGTCCGATCTTGGTCAAGGGCATGGCCTGTCATCGGAACGAAGAGAACGCCGGTGATTTGTTTGACCGTGTATTCATCGTCATGTTTTGTGACCAGGCTTAGATATTGATAGCTGAAGGGATTTCCGAGGGGGAGAATGAGTCGCCCGCCATTTTTGAGCTGCTTTAAAAGTGGCGGAGGGATATGGTCGATGGACGCAGTGATCATAATACAGTCAAAGGGAGCTGCTTCAGACCAGCCGAAGTAGCCGTCACCGAGGCGGGTTTTTATTTTTGAAAAACCGATTGACCGGAGTAGGTTACTTGCCTTTTTGTATAGTTTTTCTTTGATTTCTATGGTGTAGACTTCTTTGGCGATCTTGGCAAGAATTGCAGCCTGGTAGCCTGAACCGGTCCCGATTTCGAGAATGCGTTCGTCTCCTTTAAGTTTCAGTTTCTCGGTCATCAGAGCCACTATATATGGCTGGGAAATGGTCTGTCCCTGGCCGATGGGAAGGGGGTGATCCGCGTAAGCCTGGGAAACGAGTTCTTCAGGTACAAAGCTGTGCCGGGGGACTTGGTTCATGGCGTTCAGGACTTTTTTATCTGATACGCCCCGTAAACGGATTTGTAATAAGACCATTTTCTCCCTGGCCTTCTGGTATTTAGGAGAATCTGCCAGTACCTGGGCCATGAGCAGTGCCGGCAAGACGGTGAGAATAAAAAAAGGAAGGAGTATTTTTTTCATGGCGGCATTGTTGATTGGCAGAGGCAATCTTTGTCAATAAGGATAAAGAACTCTGTAGATTATGACGCCAAGAATTACCGCTGCCAATACAATAGTGAAAACCATTTGGTCAATATCAAATTTTTTCATAAGAAATCCAGACCAATCCGGATTAATCTTCGTCGTCCAACCCAAATGCGGTGTGAAGAACCCGAACCGCAAGTTCGGTATACTTTTCTTCGATGACACAGGAAATTCTGATTTCCGAAGTGCTGATCATTATTATATTGATGTTTTCCCTGGCCAGAGTGTTAAACATTATTGATGCGACTCCGGAATGGTTTTTCATCCCGACGCCGATAACAGATACCTTCGCAATATTTTTATCGCCCAGAACGTCAACTGCTTCTATTTCTTCCGCCACCTTCCGTTCGATTTCCATGGCCGCTTGAAAATCTTTTTTGGGGACCGTAAATGTGAGATCCGTTTGACCTTGGGCTCGAGTATTTTGAATGATCATATCGACAATAATACCCGCTTCGGCAATGGGTGAAAAAATCTTGGCTGCCACTCCGGGTTGGTCCTGAACCTTTTTAAGGGTGATGCGGGCTTGATCTTTATCGTGTGTAACTGCGGATACAATAAGACTTTCCATACCGGCGTCTTCACTAACAACCATTGTTCCTTCCTCCTCACTGAAAGATGATCTTACATGAACCGGAACATTATATTTTTTAGCAAATCCCACGGACCGGATCTGCAGGATTTTGGCGCCAAGACTGGCCATGTTAAGCATTTCATCATAGGAAATTTTATCAATTTTTCTTGCTTTCTCGCAGATATTGGGATCGGCGGAGTAGATACCATCTACATCGGTATAGATTTCGCAGACATCCGCCTTCAGAGCCGAGGCGATGGCCACGGCAGTTGTGTCTGACCCTCCCCGGCCGAGGGTTGTAATGTTTCCTTTGATATCACAGCCCTGAAATCCGGCCACTACGAGGATATTCCGTTTTTTGATAAGGTCTTTAAAATACTCGGTACCGATTTCGATGATTCGTGCATCACCAAAGGTGCAGTCTGTAACCACCTTGGCCTGGTGTCCGAGCATTGACAGGGCAGGGTAGTTCATGGCATTTAGGGTTATTGCCAGAAGAGCTGCCGTTGTCTGTTCGCCAGTGGACATAAGAACGTCGAGTTCACGTTTGCTTGGTGATTCACTGATCTGGGTTGCCATATCGATCAGGTTGTCCGTGACTCCGGCCATGGCCGACAGAATGACAACCACGTCATTACCCTGGTCATAGGTTTTTGCAACCCGTTTTGCGACATTATTGATCCGTTCAAGGTCAGCGACCGAAGTGCCGCCAAATTTTTGTATAATTAAACTCACTTTATAAGCCTTTAATGATAATCGCTGAATCAGGTAATAATCTGATTAAAAGTTTTTTGGTGAATGAAATCGCACCAAAAAATATATATAGCTTAAAATTATTCTTCAGTAAAGAAATAAAGGTAACAGGTTAAACAAATGGCAATTTAGCTTAAAATAAGGAATATACAACTCTAATCCATATATCTTATAAAAAATATATGATATTGACACACAAGTCGTCATCCTCTATTATTTTTTGTTTAATGTTGAATAATTTTTCCGTCTATCACAAACTCCGTTTGGCTTCAAGTGAGATATAGGGAGGACCTGTTATGGCGCAATATGAGTTTTGGACACACGGTGTTAACGTTCAGATCGAATATCCTGGCAGACTTGTGGGGAGAACGGAAGACGAAGTTGCAGAACCCCGCCGCTCGGGTTGGGGAACTCTGATTTATCAAAAGGAAAACACCACCAACTGGTTCCACTTTGCAATTCCGACTCCTGTTATTATCAATAATCAAGAAGCCACCTTAAGATTCATTCGGCTTCGGGCGGAAATCAATGAAACCGCCAGAATTGACATGATCCACTTTCGCCATGACAACCGCATCATTTTATCCCGGGAGGTGAATATCACGAACTGTAGTGTTGACGAAACCATTCAAAGTCCAAAGACCATCATTCGAAGAAGCTTGGCCCTTTGTGTCCATATCAGTTTTTTGTCCGGTGATGCCAGGGGAATGGTTATTTTTAAAGGTGCAGGGGGCGCTTTTAGTTTAGACTAAGTTGAGCGATTTTTAATTTCTTTTAACAGATTAACTGCGTTAGCTCCATGTGCAGACATGTAAATTTCTCGAGATTCGTCACCTGATATTATAAATTTTATTGTCACATGGTCAGGTAAAAGTTCCTGCCGGATTTTGCCTGCCCATTCGATAGCCACAACATAGTTATCGCCAAGTATATCATAGAGACCGATATCTTCAAAATCGACGGGATCTTCAAGGCGGTAAAGGTCAATATGAAAAAGGGGGTGTCTGCCCGGATATTCATTTATCATGGTGTAAGAAGGACTGGTTATGTAATAATCATTCGGCACTTCAAGACCTCTGGCCAGTCCCTGCACAAAAGAAGTTTTTCCGCTTCCGAGGTCACCGATCAAGGCAAGAACAATTTCGGCCTGCAGGCACGTGCCTATCTTTTCCCCCAGCTTTTTTGTTTCTTTAACCGAGCGAGTCGTTATCTTATAGTTACAAAGATCGGCCACTGTTCCTTTTTTACACATAATTATACATGAGATTTATATCTCATCCCGCCCGCCAAAAAAAAAGAAATTTCTATACTATCCGGATGTGGTTGAAAACTACAGGTCTTTGATAAGTGCCAACATTTCTTTTACGGCCCTTTCTATCCCGACAAGCACCGCTCTTGAGACGATGCTGTGTCCGATGCTGAATTCGTCTATTTCACGAATACCTTTAAAAAACTTTATGGTGTTATAACACAATCCATGGCCGGCATTGACACCCATTCTTAGTTTATGGGCGAGTTTGACGGCATCCACAATATTTGAGAATGCCTGGTTTCTTTTGTTATGTGTTTTTGCTTCGCAGAATGTTCCGGTATGGATTTCAATCATGGTCGTATCTATCTGGTGGGCCAGTTTTATCTGATCCGGATCCGGATCAATGAAGATACTTACGGGGATACCACTACGTTGCAAGGCGCCTACGGTTTCAGCAATTGCATTTTTATGAACAATTAGATCCAGTCCCCCTTCGGTAGTAAGCTCTTCACGCCTTTCCGGTACCAGGGTTACGAGATCGGGCTTAACTTCAAGAGCGATTCCAACCATTTCGTCTGTTGAAGCCATTTCCAGGATAAGTTTGGTCTGAACAACCTTTCGTAATATTCTGAGGTCACGGTCATGGATGTGACGTCTATCTTCCCTCAGGTGAACCACAATGCCGTCTGCTCCTGCCAATTCCACCATGACTGCCGCCGCAACGGGATCAGGATAACTGACATCTCCCCTTGCGTTTCTCAAGGTGGCGACATGGTCAACATTTACTGCTAATCCGGCCATCTAATATCCTCCACTTAGGTTTTAATCAGTTTAAGAATTTCATTACTCTTTTTTTCCATCTTATCTGCTTGTGTTTTATTTTTTTCATGATCATAACCCAGCAGGTGAAGGATGCCGTGCACTAAAAGCTGGGTAAAACGTTCTTCCATGCTTATGTCTGCAATCTCTCCTTCTCTCGCGGCGGTTTCAATGGAAATAACCACGTCGCCGAGAAGCTGCGGGGCTATGTTATTAAATTGACCTGTGCGCATGGGAAATGCGATAACATTGGTAGGGCCGTGTCGATCGAGATATTTCTTATTAAGCTCCCCTATTTTGGGATCATCTACGATAAGGATGGAAAGCTCTGCATCAGGACAGGCCAAGGCGTTTAAGATGGCCCTGGCCTCTTGTTGTACTTTTTTCAGAGATATCTTGTACTTGTTTTGTCTGTTGTCTAACAGGACTTCCATTTTTTTCCTTTCCGTTGGCAAGGAGAGGTTTTTCGGGATATCCAATGCGGTGGTGGTACATTCCTGATAATATGTTATAAAAGCTTTTTGCAATCTTATGCAGATCTTTCAATGTCAACTCACAATCGTCTAACTGACCGTCCGAAAATGCTTTGTTTATCAGGTTTTGTACAAGTCCCTGGATTTTGGATGGTGTGGGATTGGCAAGTGTTCTCGATGCTGCTTCAACCATGTCCGCCAGCATGACAAGGCCGGCCTCCCGGGTCTGAGGCTTAGGACCTGGATATCTGAAGTTGTCGATATTTACTGCGTCTTCACCTTTTAACTGCTTTGCTTTTTCGTAGAAATAACTAATAAGGCTCGTTCCGTGGGATTGCCTGATTGTGTCGATGATGACCTGGCCGAGTTTATTTTTTCTGGCGATCTCAACGCCGTCTTTAATGTGAGCGATCAGGATAAGGCTTGACATGGATGGGGCAAGCTTATCATGTCTGTTAATGCCGTTGGTCTGGTTTTCAATAAAATAGAGTGGTTTTTTTATCTTGCCGATATCATGATAATAACCACAAACTTTGGCAAGCAGAGAATTCGCACCGATTTCGGAAGCCGCGGCTTCGACAATGGTACCTACAACCACGGAATGATGATATGTTCCTGGAGCTTCTATCATAAGTCTTCTGAGGATAGGCTGATCAAGGTTTGCAAGTTCAAGAAGTTTGATATCGGTTGTATAACCAAAGGCTATTTCTATCAGCGGTGTGATGCCGGCGGTGACAATTCCTGCTCCCACACCTCCCGCAAATGCAAAGGCCCAGTCCCACAGAAGTTTGTTAATGGAGGAACTTCCTAAATAAGTGTCTATAATCGTTACAAGTATAACATTCATTACCCCGAGCTTTAAACCGGCCTTTATGAATACTTTGCGTTCCCGGCAGTTCTGCATCCAGAATGCCGCCATTGAACTGTTGATCAGAAAATAGAGAAAAATATCAAATCTGTTTTTAAAAATGACGGCTGTGCCGATTGCAGTTAACATGGCCATGGGGATAGCCAGTTCAAGGCCCAAAAACAGGCAGATGGTCATGGCGCCTGAAGCAAGGGGAATACCATAAGAAATTGATGATGCCGATATGGGGAAAGATGTATAATGGGCTACAGATTCAGCCAAAGATGCTGATATCCTGGCAATGAAAAAAAAGGTTACTAAAACGCTGGCGATAAAGAGTAGATTTTTGTTATTGGTAAGATCAGTTCGGCTTTGACGATGTATATAAAGAATATAGGTAGTCATCAGGATGCATAGGATTATCAATGCGGATCCAATGGAACTTGATAAAATCTGTTCATTTTTTATCCCTTCTTGGTAGGCCTTGAGTTTTAAAAGCTGGACTTTTGTAACTCTTTCTCCTTCGCGCAAAAGCATTTCCCCGGCTTTTATCTTGTAAAATACCGGTTTGATTTCTGCCTCGGCTCTTTTTTTCCGTTCTTCGGTTTCACTTCTGTTTAAAGTGATGTTGGGCTGGATAAGTCTTTGTGCGAAATCGACAATCATATTTCGCAGGGTATAATCAATGTTTTCGAGAAGGGGTTGACCTATGATTTTTACCATGGTTTTGGCCTGGTCAAGACCGTAAAAGTGTTTTAAGTTAAGAACAACCAGTTCTTTTTTTGTGTTGATCTTCCTTAAAATTATACCTTTATCGGTTTCTTTTAAGAGAAGCTCTTTGTTTGTAACCACACCGTTATCCAATATTTCTTTTGAAATGCTGGAAATAAGAGTTGCAATATTTGGGAGAAACGTTTCTTTTTCTAGAATTTTATAAGCGCCGTCACTTACAGAAATACCGATTTTTTCTTCAAAGTCGGCTTTTTGTTGCCATATAAGATCATGGACGGACGTTGCTCTATTAATTGTTCCGTTTGAAGCGGTTTCTGATGATTTTAGTGTAATCTTATTTTGATTTTTTTCAGCTTTAAAAACCGCCCGAATATCATTAAAGGCCTTTTTTACATTCTGGTTGATTGTTTCGGACAGGGTTACATCATGGTCATAAACGGTTAAAACCTTTCCCACAGCCTCCCTGCGGTTGGCTTCTGTGGCATCTCTGTCTTCTATTAAAAAATCTTTTGTGGCCTTGATATCCCTCTCGGCAACATCACCTAATTTGTAAGAATGCTTTTTGACAACAAGATTAGGATAAAGGAGAATGGTAAAAATTATTGTGACACCGACGAGGATACTCCATCGGACGTGGTCGCTAGTCCCAAAAAACTTTTTTAAGGATATTTTGTCTTTATCAATTTTCATTGCAACTTGTGATTATTTTTTCTGCTGGCATCCAGGTCTTCATATGCTTTGATAATTTTCTGGACCAAGCCGTGTCTTACTACATCTTTTTTTGAAAAAAATATGAAGTTTATCCCGTCTATTCCCTGAAGTATATTTTTTGCTTCAATAAGCCCTGAAGGTCTCTCGACAGGAAGGTCGATCTGGGTTATGTCTCCTGTGATAACCGCTTTGGAACTAAATCCTATCCGGGTAAGGAACATCTTCATCTGTTCAGAAGTTGTATTTTGGGCTTCATCTAAAATAATGAAAGAATCGTTTAGGGTTCTGCCTCGCATGAACGCAAGAGGCGCCACTTCTATAACCCCCTGCTCTATCAGGTTCGACACTTTTTCAAATCGCATCATATCGTGAAGCGCATCATAAAGAGGTCTTAAATACGGATCCACCTTTTCCGCAAGATCCCCGGGCAGAAATCCGAGCGCTTCCCCGGCTTCCACCGCAGGTCGGGTGAGGATTATACGGTTAACCATCCCTTTTGAAAGTGTTGCGACCGCCATGGCCATGGCAAGATAGGTTTTGCCTGTGCCGGCAGGGCCGATACCGAAGACCATATCAGAGGTGCGAATGGCATCTATGTATTCTTTTTGGGCAAGGCTTTTGGGAATTACATTACGCTTTTTCGAGGTAATATAGACCGTGTCCAGAAAAATATCTTTGAGTTTAATACGGTCATCTCCGCTCAGAATCCTGATTGCATAATCAACATCGTTTGGATAAACTGGATATTTATCTTTTAACAGGTCGTAAAGTTGTTTGAGTATATTTTTAGCAAGGCTTCTTGTAACAGTATCCCCCCGAATAAATATAGTATTACCCCTGGCATGGATAGAGACGTCTATTGTGTCTGCAATCCTTTTAAGGTTACTGTTATGCTCGCCGAAAAGCTGCCTTGCCAGATCAATATCTAAAAAGGTCAATCTGGTCTGATTATTTTCAGTGACTTCGTCCATATCTTAAGGTCGAACTGATGCCCTGTTTGGGGCATGTTTTAAAATTTCCACATATCATAGTTTTTTTAACTATTGCAAACACCAATTTAAGATACAAGAGAAAAAGAAAAATATCTTGACTCGAAATACCTGCTTTGTTAATTTGCGTTATTAATTGCAATAAATTTTATCTTTCTGATTTTATTTATATTTTGTTGGTTTCCAAAATAAATTGTTATATTCCGATATAAAGGTGTGCTATGAATTATTTTGATATAATCGTTATAGTTATTTTGGGCTATTGCCTGATAAGAGGTATTTTCAGAGGTCTTGTCAAGGAATTATCTTCTATAATCGGTGTATTCGGCGGATTCTATGCGGCTTACACTTATTATCCGGTTCTTGCAAAGCCCTTATCAAAGTGGATTGCCAACGCCGGATACCTTAACATATTGAGCTTTTTGATCATTTTTTGCGGCGTTTTCATTATTATCAGCATTCTGGGCATAATCATAAATTACCTGCTTAAAATAGTATTTTTGGGTTGGCTTGATCGTGTTAGCGGTGCTATGTTCGGTGCCATGAAAGGCATACTGATTGTTTCAGTTCTGTTAATTGCATTGACCGCTTTTCTCCCCAAGGGTACACCTGTCATCAAAGACTCCCTGCTTTCTCCTTATGTGACACTGGTCTCCGAGAAGATGGCCAAAGTTATCTCCAAAGATATGAAACATGATTTTTCAACTAAGATAGCGACAATAAAAAAAGCTTGGGAAAAAAACAAATAGAATTTATTCAGCGGGAACGAGGCCACATGGAAATAAGTTCCATAATCGAATTGATTGAGATATTAAGGGGTGAAAATGGATGCCCCTGGGACAGAAAGCAGACACCTAAGACCATAGCGGTTTATCTGATAGAAGAGGTATACGAACTTGTTGATGCCATTGAATCCGGAGACCCTGACGGCGTATGTGAAGAGCTTGGTGATGTATTGTTTCATATCCTTTTTCTAGCGGGCCTGTTCCGGGAAATGGGTCATTTTAATATCAAGGATGTCGTTGATTTAAATGTTGAGAAGATGACTCGTCGTCATCCCCATGTTTTTGGTAACGAGAGCGTTGACACTGTTGAAGACGTGGGGGCGCGGTGGCATCAGATAAAATTGGAAGAAAAAAGCCTTGCTAAAAAGGCCTCGATTTTAGATTCAGTCCCGGCAGGGCTTCCGGCCCTGATGCGTGCTTACAGAATTTCCGAACGTGCGGCCAAAACAGGATTTGATTGGAATGATATTTCCGGTGTTATGCAGAAAGTCGAAGAAGAATGGTCTGAACTGAAAGCGGTGTTGAAAAGGGAGAGTCGAGCTCCCAAAGATCAAGATCTTTTGGCCTTAGAATTTGGAGATGTTCTCTTCACCCTCGTAAATGTTGCCCGGTTTGCACACATTCACCCTGAAACAGCATTAAGAAATTCGACAAAAAAATTTGAAAATCGGTTTGCGTACATGGAAAAGCTGATCACTGAGAGCCAAAGGATCATAGAATCGGTTTCCCAGGGGGAGATGGACGAATTATGGGAGGAAGCCAAGGCAAATTTGACGGTTTCGTAAAAAGTCCAACTTCTGCGTTGTGCTGCATTTCGTAATCATTCAACGTACGATAAGTACGCCTCATGATTACAAAATTTGCACGCCTTGAATTT
>MAXL01000309.1 GCA_001751005.1 Desulfobacterales bacterium S5133MH16 | reverse complement strand
TGTGAAAAGATTGTCATCCTGGCAGGCATGGTTGAAAGGGATGAAAGGGACCGGTTATTTGCAAGCCATCTGGTGGTAAAACCTGACGGGTTTGTGGGCGCGTACCGAAAATTGCATATCTCTCCGCCGGAACGCACCGTTTTAACACCCGGGGACAAAATCCCTCTGTTCCATGCAGAGGGTGTGAATTTTGGCATCCAGCTTTGTTACGATGCTCATTTCCCCGAGCTTTCCACCCGGATGGCACTAAAAGGTGCTGATCTTATCTTCATCCCTCATGCATCTCCGAGAGGAACTCCTGAAGAAAAATACCGATCATGGATGCGGCATCTGCCTGCAAGGGCCTTTGATAACAGCCTGTTTATTATCGCATGCAACCAGACAGGTGAAAATGAAAAAGGGCTCAGCTTTCCGGGTATTGCCGTAATCATCGGACCATCCGGCGAAGTTATTCACAAGGATTTGAGCGGCAAAGAAGGTATGTTATTAGCAACCCTGAAGGCCAAAGACCTGAGCCGGGTTCGAAGTCACAGGATGCGATACTTTATCCCAAACAGACGACCTGAGCTTTATTACACTCAATAGAGTTCGGAGCAAAGTTCACAGCAATGACCTTTTCATAGCCTTTCTTCTATTTTTCCATTTTAATGGGTTGTGGAATTTCCGAGGCGTTAAATTATAACAAAGAATCCAGAGGTTCGTATTCCAAGCCAAAAGCCTCAGCCACACCTTTATGTGTCACTCTTCCTTTTATAATATTAATGCCTTTAGCTATCTCCTGATTTTCCTTTGCCGCTTTTTCATACCCTTTATCAGCAAGTTCCAGTGCATAGGGTAGCGTTGCATTTGTAAGTGCTTTTGTTGATGTATATGAAACAGCTCCCGGCATATTTGCCACACAGTAATGTATAATCCCGTCGACTTCAAATATGGGTTGGTCATGCGTTGTGGGTTTTGCCGTCTCCACACACCCACCTTGGTCAATTGCCACATCCACAATCACCGAACCTTTTTTCATTAATATTAACATGTCGCGAGTAATCAATTTGGGCGCCACCGCACCGGGTATAAGAACCGCACCCACAACAAGATCGGCCTTTTTCAAAAGTCTTCGAATGGTCGCCGGACTCGACATGATCGGAAAGCAGTTCTTGGGCATTATATCGCTGAGATAACGGAGACGTTCAAGATTATTATCGAGCAGATAGACCTTTGCACCAAGACCACAAGCTATTTTGGCGGCATTGGTTCCAACAATACCCCCGCCGATAATCAAGACGGTACCGGAATCTACCCCCGGTACACCACCGAGAAGAACTCCTTTACCGCCAAAAGTCCTTTCAAGGTATTTGGCCCCCTCCTGGATAGCCATTTTGCCGGCCACCTCACTCATCGGCGTAAGAAGCGGTAAAGAACCGTTCTCTCGCTCCACCGTTTCGTAAGCCACAGCAACAGATTTCGAATCGATAATCGCCCGGGTAAGTTCAAGCGATGCCGCAAAATGAAAAAACGTAAACAAAACCTGTTCATTTCGTATCATTGGATATTCAACAGGAAGCGGCTCTTTTACCTTCATTATCATTTGGCATTTCTGGTAAATTTCTTTCGGAGTGTTGCAAATTACCGCACCAGCCTTTATATATTCTTCATCAGAGAAGACTGAACCATCACCCGCATGGCTTTCAAGCAGAACTTCGTGCCCATGTAACCGCATTTGTTCAACCCCTGATGGTGTCATGGCAACTCGGTTTTCTTTGGTTTTTATCTCTTTTAAAACGCCGACTCGCATCTTAGTCTCCTTATTACTATTTTAGTAACCGTTCACGGGTTCAGGGTTCAGAGGTTCAACGATTACGGAAGTTAAAGTCTTTGTAACAAAATATTTAAAATTATGGAATAAATTAAATAAAAAATCCCGCGTCACAAAAGTGCACGCGGGATTTTTACTGCAAAATGCCAGTTGCGGTTACTTCTTCTCGTCGTCTTTTACCTCTTCGAAATCAGCATCCACAACATCCTCTTCAGATGCAGAAGGTCCCGGTTGCTCCGGTCCTGCTGCATCGGCTCCGGCCTGCTGCTGATCTGCCTGTGAAGCCTGCTGATACATGGCTTCGGCCAGTTTATGGGAAGCCTGTGTCAACTCTTCGCTCAGGCGTTTGATCTCTGCAACATCATCCCCTTCCATAGCTTTTTTAAGAGGTTCAATAGCAGCTTCAACCTTGCCCTTGGTTGCAGCATCGACCTTGTCGCCAAGATCTTTTATCGATTTTTCCGTTGAATAGATAAGCGCATCCGCCGAGTTTCGGGCCTCAACCAACTCCTTTTTCTTTTTATCCTCTTCAGCATGAAGCTCGGCATCCTTTATCAATCTGTCGATTTCCTCCTTGGGCAAGCCGCTGGAAGCCGTTATTTGTATGGATTGCTCTTTACCCGTTGCCATATCTTTTGCAGAAACGTTCACAATTCCGTTTGCATCGATATCAAAAGTCACCTCGATTTGCGGCACACCTCTTGGCGAAGGGGGTATCCCCACAAGTTCGAAGCGTCCCAGAGTCTTGTTGCCGGCGGCCATCTCCCGCTCTCCCTGCAGCACATGGATAGATACAGCCGGCTGGTTGTCAGCCGCTGTTGAAAAAGTCTGGCTCTTTTTGGTCGGAATGGTCGTATTCTTGTCGATAAGTCGTGTCATGACACTACCCAGGGTCTCTATGCCAAGAGAAAGAGGAGTAACATCGAGAAGAAGAACATCCTTTACGTCCCCCTTCAATACACCTCCCTGAATGGCGGCGCCGATGGCAACAACTTCGTCCGGGTTAACCCCTTTGAAGGGTTCCTTGCCAAAGAATTTCTTGACGCGGTCCTGAACCGCGGGCATGCGCGTCATACCGCCAACAAGAATTACTTCATTAATGTCATTTTTAGGCAATCCCGAATCCTTAAGCGCAATTCGACAGGGTTTTTCAAGTTTGTCCAGCAGGTCACTGATAAGCCCTTCAAGCTTGGCTCGGGTTATTTTTATGTTAAGGTGCTTTGGACCGGCAGCATCGGCTGTAATAAATGGAAGATTAACATCCGTTTCCATGGAAGTGGATAGTTCCATTTTAGCTTTTTCAGCAGCTTCTTTCAGCCGCTGTAACGCCATTTTATCGTTCCTTATATCAATCCCCTGGTCTTTTTTGAACTCGTCTGCCAGGTAATCGATCAGCCGAAGGTCGAAATCTTCACCGCCGAGATGGGTATCACCGTTCGTGGCTTTAACTTCGAAAACCCCTTCGCCGATTTCAAGTATGGAGACATCAAATGTACCGCCACCCAGATCAAAAACAACAATTTTTTCTTCCTTTTTCTTGTCAAGGCCATATGCAAGTGATGCGGCAGTGGGTTCATTAATGATTCTTAACACATTAAGACCGGCGATTTTTCCGGCATCTTTGGTTGCCTGTCGCTGGCTGTCATTAAAATATGCAGGAACAGTTATAACCGCATCGGTAACTTTCTCTCCCAGATATTCTTCGGCCGTATTTTTGATATTAGCCAAAATAAAGGATGATATCTCAGCCGGACTATTTGGCTTGCCCCGCATATCTATTCTGACATCGCCATTTTCTGCCTGTTCAATCTTAAAGGGAAGTATTTTAATATCGTCCTGTACCTCTTTGGATGCATATTTACGACCGATAAGTCTTTTTACCCCAAAAACCGTATTCTCAGGGTTTGTGATTGATTGTCGTTTTGCGATTTGACCGACCAATCTCTCGTTGCTGTCTGAAACGGCCACAACAGAAGGTGTTGTACGCCCTCCCTCGGGGTTTGTAATAACTTTAGCTTCACCCCCCTCCATAACCGCCACACATGAATTGGTAGTGCCGAGATCGATTCCAATGATTTTACTCATTTGTTTTCCTCCTTACCTTATATATAGTCTTTTTTTATTTTCTATTCTTCTTGAGCCCGGTTTTCCTGGTTTTCGGAGTCTGTTTTTTTTGATACAACAACCATGGCAGGTCTGAGCAACCGGTCGTGCATCATGTATCCTTTCTCAAGTTCATTTAAAATAGTTTTTTCAGGATGGTCATCAGACTCTTCTTGCATAACAGCCTGGTGTAAAGCGGGATCAAACGTTTTCCCCAGAGACGCAAACGGTTTCACGCCGAATTGCTCAAAAATCTTCAATATTTCTTTGAGGGTCATGTTTACACCTTCAACCACAGAGCTGTTTGAGTGATCGTCATCACTTGAAGATTCTATGGCACGGTCAAGATTATCGACCACGGGAAGCATGGCCTTTACGAAACTTTCATTGGCAAATTTCCTGAAGTCATTCATTTCGCGTGCGGCACGCTTCTTGTAGTTTTCAAACTCAGCGGAAACCCTCAAAAAACGGTCATGGGAATCTTTTGACTCCTGTTCCATGGATTCAAGGCTTGCTTCCATCACTTTCAATGGATCGTCGTTCTTTTCTTTGTCTTCTTTGCCTGAATCAATCTCTTTGGAAATTTTCTTTTTTTTACCGTTTTCTTCGATTTCGGTATTAATTTCGATTGTCTTTTTTTTTGCTCCCATTAGTCGAAGCCTTCTCCTGATTTTTTTAAATATTTACAAACCCGATTTTTCATAAAATACGGGCTAATACCACAAC
>MAXL01000308.1 GCA_001751005.1 Desulfobacterales bacterium S5133MH16 | reverse complement strand
GGAGACAGGGCCGGTATGAAAAATTTCTCTTTGGCAAACTGAACGGCCATAAACATACCGCCGGAAAAAAAGAAAAACTGGGCCGGTATGATAATCCGTGTCATCCTGACTGCGTGTTCGATTAATACGGGATCATCAAGCCCCGGAGCGAAAATCTCCACGAACCCGCGTGCAAAAACGCAGGCAATTGTAATAAATAGTAAAAGTAAGCTACCGAAGCCGGTGAAGATGAGTGAAAAGACCCGCCAGCCTTCCTCTTCCTTATCTCGTACCAGATAATGAGAAAAAATCGGGATAAACGTAACCGAAAGGAACCCGCTGGCAACGATATGATTTAGAATTTCGGGGATGATAAAGGCGACCTGATAGGCATCGACCCCCCCGCTAATTCCGCCAACATAGGCAATGACCTGCTCCCGGATAAGACCGGTAAGACGGCTTAAAAAAACCGAAGTCATCATAATTAGCGAGGCCAAACCGACTTTTTTATACATTGATGACATATTGTTGTGAATGTTTTAGGTTTGGGCTGAGAATCCAGGGTCGATCCTGTCAGCGTTTATACGTTTCTTAATGACACAAAAGATCGTATCAAGCCCGGATGCGCTTTTGGAGTCCGGAAAAAAGTATATAGTTTTTTTTAGACGGATCGCGTCAAACTTTTTCAAGCCGGGAATAATGCTTAACAGATTCTGTTCCTGAGAGCACCCTGAGTGCGCCCTGGGCCAGAGCATGCATCTCCTTCTCCCCGGGATAGACTTTTACGGGTGCAATGAACCCGATTCGTTTGGAAATCCAGGCAGCCAGCCTTGCGGAATTGGCCAGGCCGCCGGTCAACACAATGACATCTACGCGGCCATGGAGAACCGTGCTCATGGCACCGATATCCTTTGCAATTTGATACGCCATTGCCTGCAGGATCAATAATGCGTTTTCATCGCCCTCCTGGATTTTGGCTTCCACCCGGATCACGTCATTTGTCCCCAGATAGGCAATCAATCCCCCTTGCGAAGTGAGACGCCGGCGTAAATCTGTCAAGCTGAATCGACCGGACTCGAGAAAACGGAGGAGATCCACTGTGGGGAGAGCGCCGGCCCGTTCCGGCGTCATGGGACCTTCCCCAATGCCAATGGTGCTGTCAATTACCCTGCCCTTCCGGTGCGCACCAATGGTGGTACCGCCACCCAAATGGGCAACGATCATGTTGCACGCTTCATAGGAAATACCCATTTCGTCAGCGGCCCTTCTGGCTGCGGCCTTTTGATTAAGCGTGTGAAACGCACTCTTTCTTTCAATTTCCGGAATGCCGGAGACCCTGGCAAGGGGTTCATATTCATCCGTACTGGGGCTGTCAACAATCACTGCCCGGATACCCGCCTGCGTTGCCAGATCATGGGCAATGAGAGGCCCCAGGTTGGTGGGGTGCTGACCGTATTTGCCCGAGCGCAGGTCATCACACATCCGTTCATCAACCAGATACACGCCTGAAGCAATGGGTGCAGTAAGGCCTCCACGGCTTGCGATCATGTGCAAATCGCCAAGCGCTATCCGGTGTTTTTCCAAAAATCCAACAATTGATTGCCTTCGCAGCTGAAACTGTTCCATATAGTGCATAAGCGACCCAACCTGATGCGGGTCATAACCAATGACTTCTTGGAATTTGAGGTGACCGTCTTCAAAAAAGGCCGCCTTGGTGGTGATGGAACCGATATTCAGCACAAGAATCTTGTAGATAGGCGTCATGATGCACTCCAATTATTCAAATATTAATACTAAATTCACCATTGACCGTCAAAGACTATTTGTCTATGCAATTTTTTGAATTTACATGGATTATTTTCATCGATAAGTTATTTGTGTATTGACACTGCCGGTTTCTAGTATTACTATTACTCGTAATACTTATACTTGGAGGTCAAGTCATGAGAGTAACCACAAAAGGCCAGGTCACCATCCCCCAGCATATCCGCGAAAAACTGAATATAACCCCTGCAACAGAAGTTGATTTTGTTGAAGAAAAAGGACGCGTTTATTTAGTGAAGCGAAAAGGGCAAAAAACCGCGACCCGTAGATTTTCAAAATTGCGCGGCGCTGCAACCGTAAAAATGACAACAGATGAGATTATGTCTTTAACTAGGGCAGACAGATGAAGGGTCTTCTTGTTGACTCAAACATCATTCTGGACATTTTTCTGGATGATCCCAATTGGGCGGATTGGTCTGAATCTGCTTTGGTGAAATATAGTGTTCATACTAAACTTTACATCAACTCAATTGTGTATGCTGAAGTTTCCATTGGTTTTGATCGGATAGAAGATTTGGAGTCAGCTCTTAATAACGGCGGATTCCATATGTTGGAAATACCCAAAGAGGCTCTATTCCTGGCTGGAAAAGCGTTTCTAAAGTATAGAAAAGGCAAAGGAATAAAGAGGACTCCTTTACCTGATTTCTATATTGGAGCACAAGCCGCTATACTTGATTTAGACTTAATAACACGAGATGTTTCCAGATATCGTACATATTTTCCGTCAGTAAAAATAATCAGTCCTTTTGGGAATTGAGGCACCCGGCCGGCAAGGCACCAAAAGTTAAGGAATAAACATGATGTTTTCGTCAAAAGTCCGATTTAGACGGTTTCGTAAAAAGTTCAAATTCAAGGCGTGCAAATTTTGTAATCATGAGGCGTACTTTTTGTACGTTGAATGATTACGAAATGCAGCACAACGCAGAAGTTGGACTTTTTACGAGACCGTCAAACATGGTTATTCTCATCTTTCGGGGTTAATTTTCCTATGGCTTAACCGTGAAAATTTCAGGAGCGTTATATGCAAATTGTGACCACACATAAGAATACGGATTTTGATGCGCTGGCTTCGACCATAGCCGCAACAATTTTGTATCCGGAAGCAATCCCTGTCCTTCCGAACAATGTAAATCCAAATGTTAAAGCTTTTTTGTCCATTCACAAGGATATCTTTAAAATATCCTCCTTTGACGATATTGATCTTGACCATGTAAACCGTCTGATTGTTGTGGACATAAACAGCTGGGCTCGGCTCGGAAGGATCCGCAGGCTGAAGAATAAGAAAAATTTAGAGGTTATCCTGTGGGATCATCATTCCAACGTTGGCGACATAAAACCCATATGGAAATGCCAGGAGCCCATGGGTGCAAACATTACCCTTATGATTCGACAGTTAAAGCTGGAAAAGAAAGTGATAACACCCATACAGGCCACTCTTTTTCTGGCAGGATTGTATGAAGATACCGGCAGCCTTATGTTTCCTTCAACAACCGCCGAAGATGCTTATGCCGCGGCTTACCTGCTTGAACGTAAGGCCGACCTAAACATCGTTCGCTCGTTTTTGCGTCCGGCCTATGGCGAAAAACAAAAAGACGTTCTGTTTAGGATGTTGCAATCGGCAAAGAGAGATATGGTAAGCGGATATAGTGTCAGTTTTAACAAACTGGATTTAAAAGACTATGTGGACAATCTTGCTGTTGTGGTTCATATGTACAGAGAGATTCTGAATGTAGAGGCTGCCATTGGTATATTTGTGGATGAAGAGCGAAACAAGTGCATGGTCATCGGTCGAAGTAATGCCGATGGCCTGGATATGGGCGGAATCATGCGGAGCATGGGCGGCGGTGGACATCCGGCTGCCGGATCCGCTATACTTAAGTCAGTGAATCCGGATGCTATAGAAGATACGATTAGGGCACTGATCCAGGGGAATCATCAGGTATCCGTACAGATTAGCAATCTCATGTCTTTCCCTGTTTTTACCGTGCCGCCGGACACGCCCATGAAAACGGTGGCCTCGATTTTAAGAAAAAAAGGGTGTACAGGTCTCCCGGTCGTAGAGAATGACAAACTTGTCGGCATGATTTCAAGAAGGGATTTTAAGAAAGTCAAAAAAGAATCCCAGCTAAAGGCTCCGGTGAAAGCTTTTATGATCACCAAGGTAACGACCATTGCACCCGGCAAGAGCCCGACTCAAGCCGCCCGCCTTATGATCAAACACGACATTGGCCGGCTCCCCGTTGTGGAAAATGGTCATATTGTCGGAATCTTGACACGGTCGGATACCATGCTCTATTTTTATGATCTTCTACCGGATTGAGAAAAAAATATAATGGTCGGGCTGTCATCTTCCATCAAGTGCTTTCCAACCGACTGAAACTTATGCTTAAGCACCCGTAAGCCCGAGCCGCGCCAGAGTTATTAAGAACAATTCGTCGCTAAATTATCCCATTGATTTTTTAAGTCATAATTTCATTCGGC
>MAXL01000307.1 GCA_001751005.1 Desulfobacterales bacterium S5133MH16 | reverse complement strand
CCAACTTCTGCGTTGTGCTGCATTTCGTAATCATTCAACGTACGAAAAGTACGCCTCATGATTACAAAATTTGCACGCCTTGAATTTGAATTTTTTACGAAACCGTCTAAATCGGACTTTTTACGAAAACATCAGGTTTAAGTAAACAGGAAATGAAATGGTTACATCTAGATGCTAACAGCGGCGGTTTGTTTGAATAAATGAAGCTCTTGTTGAAAAAATTTCGGAATTCGTTTTCCCGTGTTCCTCTGATGGGATGGCTGCTTGGCGCCCTGATTGCGGTTGTGCTTGAATATTATTTGGGTGAACCTCTGGCCGATATTCTAATGCTGCCCAAAATTCCGGTACTCTTCGGTTTCGTGATCATGCTGAAAAAACCGTTGCTGATTCCCAGCGTAATTATCTTTGTCCTGCTGATATATGCATTGCCCATAATTGCTGTCGCTCGACTGAGCTCCCCACTGACAAACCGGCTGGCGGCCAAGCTTTTCAGCTTGCCCATATTGATTTCAGTGGTGATTCATCTTGCACTGCTGTATGCTATTTTACATCTGTGGTCCGATATCAGTGCCTACCGGGTTCTGATACTCAAGCTGACCCTGATCGCCGTTATGGTCACGCTGAGCTTAAACGTGGTTAACGGCTATATGGGTGAATTCTCCTGCTCGCACCCCGGTTTCATGGCATTGGGCGCATATGCAGCCTCGGTGGTTACCGTTTTTCTGTTTGTAAACGACAAACTCTTCGGGACCGCGATTCTGCCTTCCGCTCTGGGACCGTTCATGTTTCCCGTTGCCTTGATCATTGGGGGTATGGTAGCATCTCTGGGCGCACTTTGTATTGCCATACCTTCTTTCAGGACCAGAGGGGATTATCTGGCCATTATCTCATTGGCGTTTATGTTTATCGTCAAAAGTATGATCGAAAACCTGGAGGTTGTTGGCGGCCCAAGGGGGTTGAGCAGCCAGCCGGACTATGCCAGTCTGCCCACGGTGTTTTTATGGACCGTGGCCTGCATTTGGATCATCAACAATTTTGTGAGATCCACCCTGGGCAAGGCGCTCAATGCGGTGCGCGACGATGAAATGGCGGCAAATGCCATGACCGTCAACACCAGACACACAAAAATCGTGGCGTTTTTGTTTGCAGCCTTCTGGGCCGGTGTGGCCGGCGGACTTTTTGCCCATGTCCTCAGATATGTGAATCCCAGCACCTTCGGTCTTCAAAAGCTTGCCGAAGTTTTGGCAATGGTGTATTTTGGAGGGCTGAACTCTGTTTACGGATCGATTGTCGGCGCCGTAAGCTTGAGTCTGCTCAGTGAAGCCTTGCGGCCGCTGGAGATTTTCAAATGGATTATTATTCCACTCTTGCTGATTCTGGTGATGATTTATCGTCCAACAGGCCTTATCGCCTTCAAGGAATTTAATGTGATGAATCTGCTAAAACCCAAACCCATGCCGGAAAAAGAGGGTTAGCATGCTGCTGCTTCGGGTTGAAAAAATGAGCCATGACTTTGGCGGGTTGCGGGCCGTCAACAACTACGATCTGGAGATTGAAGCCGGCCAGATCAGAGGTCTGATCGGGCCCAACGGCGCAGGCAAGACCACGATCTTTAATCTCATTACCGGTATCTATAAGCCTACTCAAGGTGATATTTATCTGGGCGGCGCCAGAATAACCGGTCTCCAACCTCACCGGATTGCGTCCATGGGCATCGGTAGAACATTCCAGAACTTACAACTCTGGCGACACATGACCGTCCTGGAGCATGTCAAAATGGCCCGTTATTCAAAGATCAGCTACGGCCTGATAGGAGCGTTTTTCGGCACTCCCCGGCGATACAAACAAGAAGCGGAGATCGAGGCCAAAGCTTATGATCTTTTGAAGATCGTGGGAGTAGACCATCTTTCAGATCAGGTGGTAACCAATCTGCCATACGGTGATCAGCGAAGAGTTGAAATGGCCCGGGCACTGGCTACGGAACCCAAAATACTGTTTTTAGATGAACCCACCGCCGGGATGAATCCGGAAGAACTGGTTCAGATGATGGAGATAATCCGCCGTGTCCATAAAGAGCTGGGGCTGGCCATTTTTCTCATCGAGCACCGGTTGAAAATGGTAATGGAACTTTGCCAGATCATTCAGACCCTCGACTTCGGCCGGGTTATTGCCCATGGCACACCCGAAGAAATTCAGAATGATCCCAAAGTAATTGATGCCTATCTGGGCAAAGAGGCGGTGGTCTAATGTTGCTATCCGTGGAAAACCTTGGTGTTTCATATGATAATATCCGCGCACTTCACGGCATAAGCTTTGAGATCAATGACGGCGAGATCGTATGCATCATCGGAGCCAATGGGGCCGGAAAGAGCACAACCCTGCGCGCTGTTTCCCGGTTGATACCGGTTGAAGCGGGGAGCAAAATGACCTTTATGGGGAAAGATTTGCTGCAATATTCCGCTGACAAGGTGGTCAGCAAGCTCGGCATTTCTCATGTTCCCGAGGGAAGACGGTTGTTTGGCAACCTGACGATTATGGAGAACCTCAGGCTGGCCTGTTTTGCAAGAAATGACAGAGATAAAATCCAAGAGGACCTCAACTGGATTTTCACGATTTTCCCTCGTCTTGAGGAGCGAAAAAAACAGAAGGCCGGAACCCTGAGCGGCGGCGAACAGCAGATGCTTGCCATCGGAAGGGCGTTTATGAGCGGAAGGAAGATCATGCTCTTAGACGAACCCTCCATGGGGCTGGCCCCCTTGTTGATGATGAGCGTGTTCGATGCCCTCAAAGAGCTCAATCAGGAAGGGACGACCATTCTTCTTGTCGAACAGAATGCCCGTATGGCGCTTCAATTTGCCCAACGGGGTTATGTCCTGGAGAACGGCAACCTTGTGCTGGAAGGGAGTTCTGAAGAGCTTCTGGACAATCCGGAAGTAAAAAATGCGTATTTGGGCGGATGATGCAAGATAACGTGCGGCATATGCGTAGCGGATAATATCCAATGTTCAAGTATTTGTATGCGAATTACATTCTTCAATTTTCAATTGAGAAACTTCAATAACCATAAGGAGGTTTTATGATACGAGTCGGTGTAATTGGCGCCACCGGGTATGCCGGAGCCGAGCTTGTGCGGATACTCTGCGGTCATCCCGATATAGAGCTGACGGTCATAACTTCCCGCCAGTACGCCGGCGTGAAGTTTGACACGATCTATCCGTCAATGAGAGGAGTTGTCAATCTTATTTGCGAAGAACTGTCTGTGGATACGGTTTGTGACAAGGCTGATGTTGTATTTACGGCACTTCCCCACAGGCTTCCCATGAAGTTTGTGCCCGAACTTATTATACGAGGCAAGAAGGTCATCGACCTTTCCGCTGATTTCAGATTCAAGGATTTGGCTACATATGAGTCTTTTTATCAGCCCCATACTGCCGGGGATTTACTTGAAAAATCGGTTTACGGACTTTGTGAAGTCTATTTTGACACCATAAAAAATGCGGTTCTGATCGGTTCCCCCGGATGTTATCCCACCGGTGTGCTTTTACCCCTGGTGCCGTTATTGAAGAGCAAATTAATAGATATCAACAACATTATTGCGGATTCAAAATCAGGGGTCAGCGGTGCCGGTCGAGGGGTGTCGCTGACAACACATTTTTGCGAGGTCAACGAGTCATTCAAGGCTTACAAGGTTGCAGAGCACAGACATAATCCGGAGATGGAAGAAGTACTAAGCCGGGAAGCAGGATCTCCGGTGAAGATTAGTTTTGTTCCACATCTTGTTCCCATGACCCGTGGGATACTAACGACAATATATGCCAACCCTGTTAAGAAGATAAACCCCGAAGAGATTCAAAACTGTTTGGCCTCTTTTTATTCCGGCTGTCCTTTTATCCGAATATGTCCTGACAATCGGCTGCCGGATGTATTGCATGTTCGGGGAACCAATTATTGCGATCTGGGTTTTAAACTGGATGAACGTAATAATCGCCTTATCCTGATTTCCGCCATCGATAACCTGGTAAAAGGCGCAGCAGGACAGGCGGTTCAGAATATGAACATTATGCTCGGACTTGATGAAACCGCCGGCCTTATGATGGTTCCTTTTTCCATTTAATGCATAAGGCTTGGCAGGAATAGAGCGATCTGGGGAAATAGAAGAAGGATCAGATTGCATAGAAGCAAGGCCAAGAGCATGGGGAAAACCCCCCTGAAGATTTTTTCCAATGGAACATCTTTGGCAACCCCATAAACCACATAAACATTGACCCCTACGGGCGGCGTGATTACCCCCATCTCGGTAATTAATACAATCACCACGCCGAACCAGATCGGATCAAACCCAAGGGTTTGAACCACCGGAAAAAATATGGGGATGGTCAGCATAATCATGGCCAGCGCGTCCATAAAACAGCCCCCGAAAAGATAGACCAAAATGATCACACCCATAACGGCATGGGGAGGGAGAGGAAGAGAACTCACCCATTCGGCCAGTTCATAAGGCAGCCTGGTAATGGCCATAAAATGGCCGAATATTACGGCGCCGGTTACGATTACCATTATCATACAGCTTATTTTGGTGGTATCTGCCAGGGATTTGGTAAACGCATGCCATGTGAGTTGCTTTCTGAAAACCGCGATAAGGATGGTCAAGAAAGCACCTGTAGCAGCCGCCTCGGTTGGGGTAAAAATGCCGAAAAAAATACCTCCCATGACCAGGGCAAACAGTATCAAAGTTTCAACCACACCGGCAAAGGATCTGAATTTTTCCTTGAAACTGGTCTTGGGGCCGGGAGGGGCAAGGGAGGGATTTATCATGACCCTGAGGTAAATGGTCATCAAAAAAAGAAAGCAGAGAAGAATACCGGGCAGAATTCCCGCAGCAAAAAGTTTGCCGATGGACTGCTCGGTCATAATTCCATAAACAATGAAAATCACGCTGGGAGGTATAAGAATGCCCAGGCTTCCTGCTGCGGCCACAGTGCCGGTGGCAAGACTCATATCATATCCGTACCGTTTCATTTCAGGAAGGGTAACGGTAGCCATGGTTGCCGCTGTGGCATTGGTCGAGCCGCATATGGCCGAAAACCCGGCACAGGCACCGACTGTTGTCATGGCAAGACCACCCCTGCGGTGGCCGAACAATACATAGGCAGAATCATAGAGCCTTCGGCTGATACCGGCGTGAAAAGCAATCTGCCCCATAAATACAAATAAGGGGATCACGGTTAAATTATAGGAAGAAAAAACATCCCAGACATCACGCACCAAAAGATTAAAGCCTGCTTCAAAATTCACCACGTAGCTGAATCCCATCAATCCCAGAAAACCCATGGCAAAGCCCACAGGCATTTTAGAATAGAGAAGGAGAACCAGTACGATAATACCTATGATTCCTGTGGTTGTCAGACTCATTTCTCAAATAGTTTCAAAAAGCTCTTAAACAGATCCGAGACCAATATCAGGCAAACCACTGCTGCCGAAAAACTAATCCCGTATACGAATGGATAAAAAGGGAGTTCCAGGGTCAACGAGACCTCGCCGGAAAGACGAAGATCATTTGCATAAATTACGGACTGCCATGCGATTAATGTAAAAAAAAACAGCCCAAAGCATGTGGTGATGCTTTCAATCAGACCCTGAATTCTGCGCGGGAAAAGGCTAACCACAAAGGTTACTGCCACATGACCTCTTTCCACTGACGTATGGGCCATGGCGAATGCAACTGCCGCAGCCCCCAAAAAACAGACTAACTCATAGGTGCCGGGGATGGGCTTTCGAAAATAGCGCAAAACCACATCCGCACAGGTAAGAAGCATCATGACAACAATGGCAACCCCGGCAATCCAGTATAGTCTCCGTGCCATAGCGTGAGATATTTTTTCAAAGGAATCCATTGTAGCTATTGGCCATGCGCCATAAAATTCGGGGTTGCCCTAAAACCTCCTGTTTGGCGCAAGGCAACCCCTTTATATAAAAAGCATTTGAATGTAAAAACAAGTAGATAACTTTTAAAGATTAAATTAAAGCATTATGTTATTGGGACATCAATTCTCTGATTTTTTTGACGTGTGCGTCGCCGTTGGGATTATTGGTAATATAATCGCTAATAACCGGTTCCACAGCCTTGCGCCATCTGGCACTTTCTTCATCAGACAGGGGTATAATTTCGTTGCCCAGACTTACTGTATATTTCCTGCCTTCTTCATCGGTGCTGTCCCATACCTTTCCGTGAACCCCCACATATTTTTCACTGACCGTTTCAAAAACCTTCTGTATATCAGCCGGAAGGGCGTTCCACTTGTCAAGATTCATAACAATGAAAAAGGTGGTCGTGTAGCCGACGCTGTAACATTCGGTCGTATATTTGATAACTTCGCCCTGTTTCCACCCTTTTAGAACCTCCATGGGGCCAAATGTTCCCTCTACAACCCCTTTATTCAAAGATTCATAGGTTTGACCCTGGGGCATTGCCACCGGAACACCGCCGAGAGCTTCAACTACCTTGGCGCTTAGACCGGTAGCTCTGATTTTCATGCCCTTGAGATCTTCAAGTTTTCTTACCGGTTTTTTTGTATGAAGAAGGCCCGGGCCGTGAGCATGAAGATAGAGAACTTTTACGTCATTTAGCTCTTCAGGCTTGAAGGTCTTTGCAAATTCCTGAGCGACCTTGCTGGCCACTTTTCCATCCGGATAGCCCATGGGGAGATCGACTGCCGCCATGACCGGAAAGCGTCCTCGGGTATAGGCGAAGAGGCTGAATCCCAAATCTGAAATTCCCGTGACCACGCCGCTGTAACATTGGGGAGCTTTTGTCAAGGTTCCGCCGGGGAAAACGGTGATCTGCACTTTATTGTCGGTGAGGGTTTCAATTTCCTTGGCCCAGTCCATTGCAGCTTTTGTCTGACCGTGGGTAGGGGGAAAGAAGATGCTGAATGTCAGCTTGATTGGTGCAGCTTCCGCTGCCAGGGCACCTGTTGATAATAAGGCGACGCACAGGGTTGCAGCCAGGCAAGATAGAAAAATTTTTTTCATAATCAAGACCTCCTTCTCGTTAAATGTTATAGCTGAATTTCAAAGCGTTAGGTAATTGCCGTATTTATCAACATCCCGATATAACAAAATCAAAAGGAAGACAATAAAAATCTCAAACAAAATCGATGAAACAAATTGCGAGTTTTCTTGACATTGAGATTTTATTAGTCT
>MAXL01000306.1 GCA_001751005.1 Desulfobacterales bacterium S5133MH16 | reverse complement strand
TTGAAAAATGTCCAATTTTGTTCAAGGCCAAGGAAGGCGATAATTTTAACCACAGGAATACATTGAGTATTTTGAGGATTAAAATTTGAGCCTGACGCCGGAATTGGGCAAAAGGGGGCGTTTTTCAAAGGTCTCAACGATCAATTTAAGCTCTTTTTCGAGGAGGATATGCAATGAAAGCCTTTACATATGACGACATTCTCCTGGTGCCGTCCTACAATCACTGGGAATCTCGAAAAGTAGTCGACATTTCCATGAGGTGCAAAAAGGACAAACTATCTCTTGAGCTACCGTTGATGACCGCCAACATGGACACGATCACTGAGACGGATATGGCCAATTATATTGGAGCAAAGGGCGGCATAGGAGTTTTGCATCGTTATATGACGATAGAAAATAATGTGCGTATGTTTAAGGATTGCAGGTATCCGGTATTTGTGTCGGTGGGCTGCGGGGACAATGACCTGAAACGGGCCGAAGCTTTGCGAGACGCCGGTGCGGGTTTATTTTGTATCGATGTCGCACATGCCCATGCTAAATATGTGGGACGAACCCTCAAAAATATTCGCATGATGCTTGGTGATGAAGCCTGCATCATGGCCGGAAATGTGGCGACTTACGCCGGTGCCGATCACCTTGCTTCCTGCGGAGCTGATATCGTAAAAGTCGGTATCGGCGGAGGCTCCGTTTGCACGACAAGGATTAAGACCGGTTTCGGCGTACCCAATCTTACGGCAATAAAAAATTGTTCCCGGGTGGATCGATCGATAGTAGCCGATGGCGGAATCCGGTATCCGGGAGACATCGTCAAAGCGCTGGCTTTCGGAGCAGATTTCGTCATGCTGGGGAAAATGCTGGCCGGAACCCGGCCGACCCCAGGCCCCGTGATTCGTAAGAAAGACGAAAATGGAAAAGAAGTAACGGCGAAAATATATCGAGGAATGGCCAGCAGCGAAGTTCAGGAAGAATACTATGCCGGCATTGCCGAATGGAAAACCTCGGAAGGCGTTTCAGTTGAAGTCCCCTACCGGGAAGACGAAGATAAGATTATCACTGACATCATCGGCGGATTGCGCTCAGGGCTGACTTACGGCGGCGCAGCCACTATTGCTGAGTTGCAGAGGAAATTGGATTACATCGAGATTACAACATCGGGCAGAACGGAAAGTTTCACGCACGGGCTTATGTAACAAAATATGGTAACCTCTTTGTGCCATCGGAATGGAATACTGGAATACTGGCCTCCGGCTCCGCTTCCAGCCCGTAGGGCTTACAGGCCGGAGGGTAGAGCCTACGCCTCGGAATCCACTTTTTTCATGGGGCAAAAGCAGATCCCATTTCCCCATGAAATATCCGGTCTATGTGGAAATCCTTATTTCAGATGTTCTTCCGTGTACAAGGAGAGCTCGATCATCCGCTCAAGGAGTTCGTCTGTGGGCAGCCCTGGGAAATTGTGACGAACCAGTTCTTTGCAGAACAGGCGGCAAATATAGCGAAGCTTGCGGCGCTTCTGCTTGCCGGCATATACGAAGTCCCTGTGTCCATTGTTGATTACGATGACGTTCTTGTCCGCATCGAATTTTGAACGCCACATCTCTCCCGGAGCCCGACGATACGTATACCCCGGCAGCCCTTTGCGCGCTCCTCCGGCCCCGGCCGATTGGTCCATGAGTGAATCGGTGATGGTTATCAATGCCTCATCCCTGCATTCCGTATCCCCCTGGCGCACGACCACCCTCAATGTGGTCAGGCACGGCTCTGAAGGCGCAATAAAAACCAATGATTCATCATCGCTGCCCTGGAGATGACCCTCTCCATCCGTTATTTCCCAGCGATATACAAGATTCTCCAAAACGGTCCGCCGTGAGCGATCCCGGCACACCGCACGATATTTCTTACGATTGTCAACCGGGACCACGCTTGACTTGGGCGAAATCAGCACACTGAACAGCGGTCCGGCAAACTCAAAGAACTGCATCTGCCTTCTTTCATTGCCGTTAAGTTCCGGGGCAGCTTCGTGCGCCTCACCTTCCCGGCCATGCTCCTCACGGGCGGCCCCAATCATCGATCCCGCAGAAAAAAGAGACGCCTTCTTTTTTTTGCCTTTTCCGCCATGAATATCGAACCAGTCATATTCTTCCTGCGGAAGACGCAGAAACGCCTCCCTGAGAGCGCGTTGCACCTTGCGCAGGATCTGACGACTGGACCGTTCCTCTTCCGCCTTGCGCTGCTCTTCAATCACCTGCTGCAGACGCTTTTCAACCGGCTCCATGGCGCGGCAAAAAGCGTCAAACCGCTCATCACGAATGATTCCCTGACGAGTCCCCGGTGTAAGGTTCAGGAACGAAGCGTCAAGAATGCCCTGAAGGTACCCCGCGGTCCACGGCTCTTTCTGAAAATGATCGAGTTCGACAATGGACGGCAAAACCCGCGTACCGCGTCGATACAATCCCACCTGGTTGGTAGAAGCGGGATCGCTGAGGTACAGTTCCAGGTAGATATCACCCGGTTCGGTCTCTGCAGGTCTCAGGTCATGGAGCAGACGTCCGGTAAACTGTCGCGGAACCACAAGATGCTCTGTCCGGCTCGTCCGATCCACAACCTCTATTTTTACCCCCGAGTCCTTGATCCGATCCCTGAGTTCGGACGCGAGGTAGCGCTGGATCTTTTCACCGGTCAAGAGCCGCAGCCCCGGCAACAGGGGATAGACCATCAGGTTTGTTCCCTCGAAGGGGATCAATACACGTTTCTTGAGAACCGAGAATTCCGGTGCGTTCTTGGCCATGGTCATCTCGTATGTGCTTCCATCGGCCCCGCAACAGGTAATACTGAGGTTCTGGCCGACAGTCCAGAAACTGAGGAGACCGATGCCGAATTCGCCCTGAATTCCCTCTGCGCCCTTGGCCTTTAACCGTCGCTTGACGGAATCACAAATGTGTGTTGCCACGTGCCGAAAATCGGGCAATCCTTTTCCATCTCTGGGTATTCCTTCACCATTGTCGCTGACCTTGAGATAGAATTCGCCCTTCTTCTTTCCTCTCGTGATAACAATGTGCCTGGCCCGTGCATCAATGCTGTTTTCCACAAACTCGGCCACTGCTTTCAGCGGATTGGCTTGGGAACTGGCTATGATGCTGATCGCATTCCAGTGATCCGCTATGCGCAACTTTCCGGCACTTGTGCCTTTTTTTCTTTTCTTTAGAGTGGATCTGGCCATTACTAATCTCTCGGTTCTTGTGTTTTGTTGTTCCTTTGTTTCAATTTTATAAACTCCATCTGCATAAAAAATGGAATGGATATTAATTTGATCACTTTAATGGGAGAATGTCAAATTAATGCTTTGATCGAGGTGAGCCAATTCCTTATAGCAATGTTCGACAACAATTGATGCAGGTTTTAGATTGCAGAAGAAACGCCTTATAAGGCGTCTGACAGGCGGTCAATGCAAAACGCTTTTTATGGTCTTTGTAAGTTTGCAGGCGAGAAAAGCATTAACTTTTTTTGAAAGAGATAAATTTGAAATAATTACAATGCCAATGCGATTTTATCGAGTATGAAAAAAAGGTTGTCACAGCAACCTAATTAATGTACTTTCAGTGCACAATCCTGGCCCCCGTAGCTCAGTGGATAGAGCATTGGATTCCTAATCCATGTGCCGCAAGTTCGATCCTTGCCGGGGGCACCAATAAT
>MAXL01000305.1 GCA_001751005.1 Desulfobacterales bacterium S5133MH16 | reverse complement strand
GGGATGATAACAGGGCTGCTCGGTATTTTAAAAGCAGGCGGGGCTTATGTGCCGCTTGATCCGGAATATCCCGAAGAACGTATTGCTTTTATGCTGGAGGACACTCAGATGCCGATACTTCTGACACAGGCAGAATTGTCCGATTCTCTGCCCAAAAGCAAAGCCAATCTCGTTTGTCCGGATACGGATTGGGAAGCAATTGCCAAAGAGAGCGGGAAAAATGTGAAAACCAGTGTCAGACCCGATAATCTGACTTATGTGATTTATACTTCCGGAAGCACGGGGAAGCCGAAGGGAGTTCTTGTTGAGCATAGAAATATTGTCAATCTTACTGCGGCTCAGAAAAAGTTCTTTAAGATTGATGAAACCGAGAAGATACTTCAGTTTTCCTCACTTTGTTTTGATGCGTCTTCGGAACAAATTTGGCTGGCATTATCTTCAGGCTCTGTCTTAGTATTAGTAAGCGAAGAAATACTTATCGACAGCAATATGTTCGAACGCTATATTTTTAAGCATAATGTTACTCATCTTGACGCAGTTCCATCCTTTTTGAATAATATTATATTTCGAAAATCAGGAAATATCAGACGAATAATAGCAAGCGCAGAGGCCTGTTCTATAGAGCTGGCGAAGAGGTTGTCTTGTGATTATGATTTTTATAACGTGTATGGTCCCACTGAAACTACTGTCACTTCAATCGAATATGCAGTTACGCAGGAGACTTCCCTTTTTGATAAAGTTCCAATCGGTCGTCCCATCGCCAACACTCAGCTCCACATTCTCGACAAACAACTGAAACCGGTTCCCGTCTGTGTCCCTGGCGAGCTTCATATTGGCGGTGCAGGACTTGCCCGCGGTTATCTGAACCGTCCTGATCTCACAAAAGAGAAGTTTGTTCCGAATCCGTTCAGCCACGAGCCGGACAGCCGTCTTTACAGGACAGGCGACCTGTGCCGCTACCTGCCCGACGGCAACATAGAGTTTTGGGGAAGAATCGATCATCAGGTAAAAATCCGCGGGTTCAGGATTGAATTGGGAGAGATTGAGGCGGTATTAAGCAAACATGAACAAGTTAAAGACGCGGTCGTAATAGCCAGAGAAGATCATCCTGGCAATAAACAGTTGACAGCTTATCTCACTCCGAAAGAAGAGGACAAAGCGCCTGAACCTGGTGATTTGCGGGAATTTCTCAAAGCAAAGCTCCCCGATTATATGATCCCTTCAGCATTTGTAATTCTCAAAGCTCTGCCTTTGACTCCGAACGGTAAGATCGACAGAAAAGCTCTACCCGAACCTGACATGTCTGCTGCTCAGAAAGAGTATGCAGCACCCCGCAATAAAACCGAAAATGCTATTGCTCTGATCTGGGCAGAAGTTCTGAATCTGAAAGAGGTTGGCATATATGACAACTTTTTCGACATAGGCGGCAATTCTTTGCTCTTAATGAAAGTTATCAGCGGGTTAAAAAAAGTACTGGGAAAGGAGATACCTGTGATCAAAATGTTCAAATATCCTAATATTGATTCTTTAAACCGATATTTGAACGAGAAGAATACGCAAGGAGATAAAAAAACAGAAGACTATGCTGCAACACGTAAAAGCCGGAGAGATTCGGTAAGACAAAAACGGCAAATTAGACAAAAGCATCGTTTGACAGAAAAACAATAGATTTGACAATAGGATACAAAAAATGGAACTTTCAAACTCAATTAACGATTCAGACATAGCTGTCATCGGTATGGCGGGACGTTTTCCCGGGGCATCCGATATTGATTCGTTATGGCGTAATCTCAGAGACGGTATCGAGTCGATTTCATTCTTTTCGGATTCTGAACTACTGGAAGCCTCTGTTGATCCGGAGATGCTGAGTCATCCTGACTATGTGCGGGCGGGTGGTGTTTTACCTGATATTGACATGTTTGACGCGGGTTTTTTCGATTTCAGCCCTAAAGAAGCTTCTATAACGGATCCGCAGATTCGTCTTTTTCTGGAATGCGCATGGGAGGCGCTGGAAAAAGCGGGTTACAATCCTCAAAACTGCGGTGTTTCTGTCGGTGTTTACACAGGTAAAAGCATGGATACCTATCTTATTGAAAACCTTTATCAAAATCCTGATATTCTAAAAACAGGCAGCAAATATCAAATCTTAATTTCCAACGGAACCGATTTTTTGTCCACGCGGACATCATATAAGTTAAATCTGACCGGGCCGAGCATAGGGGTTCAGACTGCATGCTCCACTTCTTTGGTAGCTGTCCATATGGCATGTCAAAGCTTATTGGGAGGAGAATGCGACATGGCCCTGGCAGGCGGAGCTTCTGTTTCAGCCTCCCAAAAGAGAGGCTATCTGTATCAGAAAGATATGATTGCCTCTCCTGACGGGCATTGCCGGGCATTTGATGCAAACGCACAGGGTACTGTCGGAGGCAATGGCGTCGGTATTGTGGTTTTAAAACGGCTTGCCGATGCTATAGATGACAGGGATTATATTTATTCGGTAATAAAGGGGTCGGCTGTAAATAATGACGGTTTGTCAAAGATCGGCTTTACTGCTCCGAGTATAGATGGGCAAGCAGCAGTAATCGCTGAAGCTCAGGCCGTTGCAGCAGTAGATGCTGATACTGTAAGTTATATAGAAGCTCATGGCACAGGCACGAAACTTGGCGATCCCGTGGAGATCGCGGCGCTTACCCAGGCTTTTCGGAAAACCTCGGAGAGAAACAATTTCTGCGCTGTCGGGTCTCTGAAAACGAATATGGGACATCTGGACGCGACCGCAGGCGTGGCAAGCCTGATCAAAACCGTGCTGTCACTTCATAACAGGATGTTGCTGCCCAGTCTCCATTTTGAAAAACCTAATCCTGAAATCAATTTTGCAGACAGTCCTTTTTATGTGAACGACAGACTAAGAGATTGGAAAACTGAAAAGAATATTCCCCTTCGTGCAGGGGTGAGTTCTTTTGGTATCGGAGGCACCAACGCGCATGTAATTCTGGAAGAAGCTCCCCGGACTGAAATTTTCGACAAACAGCGGGAACTCAACTTATTGATTTTGTCCGCTAAAACAGAATCCGCCCTGAACAGGGCTGCCCTGAATCTGGCTGAACATTTAAAACAAAACCCGGATATTAACCTGTCGGATGTTGCCTATACCCTTTGTGTCGGGAGAAAAGTATTTCAGCACAGGGCTTTCCTGTTATGCCGGGATGTAAAAGAAGCTATAGAAAAGATCGAGTCGGTCCGGGGACTTTTCACAGGCCACCATGAGTCTGAACAGGAACTTGCCCATGAAGATCAGACAGTTGATTTTGATACTGAATCCGGTCTTATGGCAACAGGCCGTCTTTGGCTTGAAGGCAAAAATATCGACTGGGCAAAACTTTGCAAAGATCGAAAATGCAGCCGTATCCCCCTGCCCACTTACCCGTTTGAGCGCCGGCGTTACTGGGTTGAACCACCCAAACAGCACAAAAAGACCTCCGGGATTATCAAAACAGAGGAATTGAAGCTGTCAGGTAAAAAACCGGATATTGCCGATTGGTTTTATCAACCTGTTTGGATACAATCCGCGCCGGAGACACAAAAACAAAAAGATACTGCTTCCTGGTTGGTGTTTACGGACGAGTGCGGCCTGGGCGCCGGACTGGTGAAAAAACTGGAACAAGCCGGTCAAAAAGTCATCACTGTCAAGATGGGAGCGTCATTTACCAAGCTGAATGATCACGACTACACTCTGAATCCTCAGGAACCATATAATTATGAGGAGTTAGTCAAAGAACTTCGTCGCGTTAAAAATATCCCGCAAAGAATTGTTCATTTGTGGAGCGTATCACCGAATGATCATAACAAAGAGCTGACTATTAAAAATGTTGGCAAAGCGCAGGACCAGGGATTTTATAGTCTGCTATATATCGCTCAGGCGCTTGGTAAACAGAATGTGCCTGATGAAATTGAAATCGAGGTAGTATCAAACAATATGCAGACCATCACCGACGATAAGGATTCCCACCCGGAGAAGGCCACTGTACTCGGCCCGGTCAAGACGATTGGTCGGGAATACCCAAATTTCAATTGCCGCAGCATTGATATGGTTATCACCTCATCTGAAAGCAGGATTGAAAAGCTAATCATAGAACAGTTATTTGGGGAGTTGACAACCAAATCGTCTGATCAAGTGATTGCCTTTCGTGGAAATCATCGTTTAATTCAGAGGTTTGAGGCGGTTCGATTGGAAAAACCCATTGGAAAAACACCGAGATTACGAGATGGGGGAGTCTATCTCATTACCGGCGGACTTGGCGGCATCGGCATTACGCTGGCTGAACATTTAGCTGAAACAGCACAGGCAAAGCTGGTCTTGATCGGGCGTTCGGTTTTTCCGCTTAAAGATGATTGGAATGATTGGCTGACGACTCACGATGAGGATGATGGTGTTAGCCGAAAAATCAAAAAATTGCAAGGGCTTGAAGCTATGGGGGCGGAAGTTTTAACCGCCAGCGCTGATATTGCTGATTTGCGGCAAATGCAGGAAGTCATTATAGCGGCCCTGCAACGATTCGGTTCTTTCAATGGCGTCATTCATGCAGCCGGTGTCCCGGATGGCACTTTGATTCCACGCCGGACACGGGATATGACGGAATCGGTTTTCGCGCCAAAAATTACAGGTACTTTAGTACTCGACAGTCTGTTACAAGATACTGAACTGGACTTCTTTATCCTTTGTTCCTCCCTATCTTCTGTTTTGGGGGCAGTCGGGCAAATCGGTTATTGCGCGGCCAATGCCTTTCTGGATGCCTTTGCGCACTTCAAAAAGGCTGAAAAAAACTGTTTTACAGTTGCTGTCAACTGGGATGCCTGGCAGGAAGTGGGGATGGCGGTTGATGCGGCTAAAAATTTTTTATCCGTATCAGGTCCCAAATTATCACCCAAAAAAACAAAAATAATTTCTCACCCTTTGTTTGATGAATGTATCATTGAAAGCCCGTATCAGGAAAGATACATCAGTCGGCTGAACGCAAAACAGCATTGGGTGTTGGATGATCACAGGATATTTAAAGGGAAAGCCGTCCTGCCGGGCACCGCCTGTCTGGAATTAGCACTGGCCGCTTTCAAGTCTCACGCTGAGTCGGGCATGATCGAAATTCGGGAAGTCTATTTTTTTCGTCCATTGACAGTTGAAGACAATGAGAACAAAGAAGTTCATACGCGACTGAAAAAGCGGGGCGGCAGCTTTGAATTTGTGATTAAAAGCCGCGGGGAGTCAGGCGTCTGGCTGGAGCATGCAAAGGGAATTATCACGCGTATGGCAGCGCAACCCACTGAAAAACATGATATAAAAGCCATTGAAAGCAAATGTGATTGGCAAAAAATCATTATATCCGGTTTCCCGCAGAAACCTGAAGCAGAACCTGCTGCCTTTGAAACGCAAATAAAAAAACATTACGGCCCCCGTTGGCACAACTTGCAATGGATAAAATTAGGTGCCCGTCAGGGTTTGGCCTTCCTTGAGTTGCCCCAAGACTTTACGGCTGATTTGGCAGACTATCAGTTGCATCCGGCCTTGTTGGACATTGGGACCGGTTTTCTCAGTATGCTTGACCAATCCCGAGAGGGTGTTTTGCCTTTTTCATATAAACGGTTGACAGTTAAAGGGCCGCTGCCGGCTAAAATATACAGTTATGCAAGGTATGCGAACACTAAAACGGAAATACCTCAATTTAATATCACGCTGATGGATAAACAGGGCATGGAACTGGTTGACATTGAAGAATATACCCTGCGCCGGGTTGGGACTGACACGGCCACATATAAACTGTTCCAAACTCAGGAAGAAGCATCTTCAGCGAAAAAACACCCGATAACTGAGACCGGGCAAAATAACGTCCTTTCAAAAATAATTAAGCAGCATAGCATTAAACCGGTTCATTTTGAAGCAGAGGGAAAACATCCCGCTTTGATTGATTTTTTTCAACAAAATCTGAAAGAAGGGTTATTACCCGTAGAAGGAACCGAGGTTTTTGATCGCATTTTGGGAAACAAAAAGCCTCAGGTTCTTGTTTCCACGCGGGAATTAGAATCTTTGCCTGAGCAGGGTTATCTTTCCATACCTTTTCAAAAAGAAGAGTCCCGCCTGCGGCCCGAGTTAAGCGTTAAACACACAGCTTCCGGAAATGAAACCGAACAGCTTCTGGCCAGTATCTGGCAGGAATCTCTTGGCATTGAAAAAATCGGAATCAACGATGACTTTTTCGAACTTGGGGGAGATTCTTTATCAGGGATTCAGATTATATCAAAAATTCAGGAACAATTGGGGATAAATTTATCTGTTGCCACACTTTTTGAAGAACCGACGATAGCGGCTCTTTCCGGGCATATCCAGGATATTCACTATAACAGAAAAGGAACAAAAGCGCCCTTTGATAAAAAGGCGGATGAATCGTCGGGAGTTTTAACAAAAGCTTTGCCGGCGCCTGATTCGGATATTATGCGAAAACATGAGTTTGTTGCTCCGGGAAGCGAGACAGAAGACTTTGTCGCCGAAAACTGGAAAACGGTATTAAATATTGAAAAAACAGGCTTGTGTGATAATTTTCCCGAGGTTGGCGAAAATTCACAGATGAGCGTGCAGCTTGTTGGTAAAATTGGAAAGCGATTCGGCGTTCCGATACCTGTATCCGATATTTTTGAAAACTCCGCAATTGAACAACTGCGTGACTTACTGTCAAAAGACGCAAGAATGCCTTCCTCCCCTTTGGTTAGAATTCAGCCTGAGAAAGAGGAAAGCCCTTTTTTCTGTGTTCATCCTGTCGGAGGCACGGTCTTTTGCTATGCGGATTTGGTCCGCTCTTTAGGCCCCGGCCGGCCGTTTTACGGTTTACAGTCATCGGGGATAAATAAAGGTGAAAAGATATTTACCCGAATCGAGGATATGGCAGTTTATTATATTGAGTCGCTTCGGTCTGTGCAAAAAGAAGGCCCTTATTATCTCGGAGGCTGGTCTATGGGCGGACTAATCGCTTTTGAGATGGCGCAGCAGTTGCAGGAAGCGGGGCATGAAGTGGCTGTGCTTATTTTGATAGACAGTTATTTGCCTACTTTGTTTTCAGGTCAGAAGGCAGATGAACTTTTTGTGATGCTGAAAGATCTGGAAGGTCTTTTGGGTACAAAAATTCCTATAAAGGCTTATGAATTGAAACAGCCTGATAAGGATGCGCGGGTTGAGTATGCGCTGCAAAAGGTTTTAGAGTTCGGAGTCATGCCTCCCGGAACAGATTTGGTCCAGATGAGGCGGTTTTTTAATGTTTTGAAAGCAAATTGCAACGCTATGGAGAAATACAGGCCTAGCCATTATTCAGGGGGAACAGTTTTTTTCAGCTCTGCCAATAAAAATGTAATACCAGAAGACCCTGCTCTGGGATGGAGTGAATTTGTATCTCAAGATAATTTATATATAAGGCAAATTCCCGGGGATCATTATACTGTGCTTCGTGAATCCAATGTTTTGGTTCTGGCTGAAGAAATGAACCGGCTTCTTGTAAAAGGAGAATAAGCCGAAGACCCGCAAAGAACGGAGACTGGCAGAATCCTGCCAGTCTCATATGCGTTTAAGCCTCAGAAAATCAGCTCTGCTTTATTTTGGTTACACTTAAATTATTAATTATTTTAAAGGGATAACCAATTAAATTTGATGGTAATAATTAAATTTATCAATAAATATTCTGACGCTCCGAAAATGAAAATCCTCCTTTACAGCATCTTGTCGGGAATATCGTATGCCTTGGCGCTCGCTATTATAAATGCCGCGATGCTGCATGTTTCGACCGGGAATGATACTCTTAAGATAAGTTTTTTACTGCTGTTCGTTATATTTTGCCTTTTACACATTTATTTCAAAAAGTATTTCATGAACAAAGGCGTAAAACTGACAGAGAATGTCATACGAAATGTCAGAGAGGATATAACCGGCAAAATCCGATGCAGCGAACTCGAAGTTATCGAAAACATGGGAAAGGGAAGCATATATACCTGTCTTACCGAGGATACGGAAGCTATTTCCCAATCGGCCCCTTCTCTGATAATAGCGTTGGAATCTATGTTCTGCCTCTGCGCGGGCTTGTTCTATATCATTTATCTGTCTTTTTACGGTTTTATATTCATTATTATTTTAGTTTTCATTATGTTTTTTGTTTATACGAATTCCAGCGATTCAGTCACAAAAAAACTCAAAATATCCAAAATTGAAGAAACGGAATTTTTTGACAGATTAAATGATGTCCTTTCAGGTTTTAAAGAGATAAGAATAAACTGCAAAAAAAACAGGGATCTTTTTGCGGATATCGTATCGGTGTCCGAAAAAAGCGCAAAACTCAAAACCGATGCTGAGATAGGTCTTGATAATCGTCTTGTTTTATTTGTCTCTTTATTCTTTATTATGCTAATCGGAACAATTTTCATATTTCCTGTTTTCGGAATAATGGAAAAAGATTTAATTACACGCCTTGTCTCTTCTTTGCTCTTTTTATGGGGACCTATGGCGATGCTTTTCGTAGCTACGAGACAATATAATATTCTTCTGGTTTCCATAGCGAACATCAATAAACTTGAAGCAACGCTCGACAATTTCAATCCGCGTTTTCCTGACAAACAACCTGAACCTCCGACTGATTTTACGGAAATAGCTCTTAATTCGGTCGAATTTTGCTATAAAAACAAAAAAGGGGAAATGCTCTTTAAAATGGGCCCGATTGATTTTTCTTTCAAAAAAGGAGAAATCATATTTATAACAGGCGGAAACGGCAGCGGCAAATCAACTCTTATGAAACTTCTGACAGGACTTTATTATCCCGAACCCGGAGGCGCTGTCACTATAGGAGAAGAAAGAATAACAAGCGAAACATACCCGTCGTACAGAGAACTTTTTTCGACTATTTTTACCGATTTCCATATTTTTGAAAAACTTTACGGACTAAAGGATATTGATGAAGAAAAAGTAAACGATCTTCTGCGACAAATGGAAATCAATCACAAGACAGAATATATCGAAGAAAAATTTACCAACATAAAGCTTTCTACAGGACAGCGTAAAAGACTGGCATATATTACCACTCTGTTGGAAGATAAACAGGTCTATGTTTTCGACGAATGGGCTGCGGACCAAGATCCGGAATTCAGGAAAAAATTTTATAACAAATTTTTAAATGATATGCGCGTTATCGGAAAAACGGTTATTGCGGTTTCTCATGATGACCGCTATTTCCACACAGCCGACCGAATTGTAAAAATAGAAGAGGGGAAAACCGTAACCGCATGAAAGAATTGCTCGAATTTATAAAGAAGTATTCCGATATCCCGAAGAAAAAAATCATTGTTTATACTCTGGTTGCGGGAATTTCATATGCTTTGATACTCTCGACAGTAAATCTTGCCATCGGAGCAGACGTAGGATCTCAGGAACTCCGGCTTTTTTTTCTACTTCTGACACTATCCGCTTTGCATCTTTATTCCAAAAAACATTATATGAACTCTACATCAAAACTTGCCGGAGAAATTATCAAAAAAATCCGCATCAATATAATTGAAAAAATCCGCCATACCGAGCTTCGATTTCTCGAAACAGCGGGAAAAGGGGAAATATACACCCGTCTTACCGAAGAAACCGAATCTATCCTCCGTGCAGCGCCCTCCTTTACAATGGCAATGGAAGGAATAGTATCCTTTGCGGCGATTTTTACATATATGATTTTTCTCTTTCCTCACGGCGCTATATTTATATGCATACTTATGAGCATGAGTATTATTTTTTATACGCTCTCTGCTATTCCCGCAAGAAGAAAACTGACCTCATCCAAAATCAGAGAAGCGGAACTTCTTGACAAACTCAACGATGTTCTTGCCGGTTTTAAAGAGATAAGAATAAATCATAAAAAAAATGAAGATCTTTTTGCGGATTTCAAAGCGATTGCCAAAGAAGCCGAAAAACTGAAAGCTGACGCTATGATAACACTGAATGATAGTTTTATGTTAATCAATATCGCTTTTTTAGGTATAATCGGCGGGATTATTTTCATGCTTCCTATTATAGATATAATCGAAAACAGCATAGTTATAAGCCTCGTATCTTCATTACTCTTTTTATGGGGTCCTATGATGACGACTTTCAGCATAATACCTCAATATCTTATAGCTTCGGTTGCAATAGCAAATATTGAGAAGCTGGAGGCTTTAATTGATAATTTCGATCCGTATATTCCTGAAAAAGAGCCTGAAGCCATCGCTGACTTTAAGGAAATAACGCTTAATTCTGTCACATTCTGCTATAATGATGAAGATGGTGATCTCCTGTTTCAAATGGGTCCGCTTGATTTTTCTTTGAAAAAAAACGAAATTATATTTATAGCCGGCGGAAACGGTAGCGGCAAAACAACTCTTATGAGGCTTCTGACCGGTCTTTATTATCCCGAAGACGGGTCTGTCTCTATAGACGGAAGCATAGTAACGCGCCAAACATACCAGTCTTACAGGGACCTCTTTTCGACTATTTTCACCGATTTTTATATTTTCAAAAAACTTTATGGTATGGAAGATATTGATGAAAATAACGTAAATGAACTTTTGCGGAAAATGGAAATAGAGAAAAAAACAGAATATATAAAAAAAAGTTTTACCAATATAAATCTTTCCACCGGACAACGCAAACGTCTGGCGTATATTACGGCTTTGCTGGAAGATAAACAGATATATGTTTTTGACGAATGGGCTGCGGATCAGGACCCGGAATTCAGAAAAAAATTTTACAACCGATTTCTTAACGATATGCGTCTTATGGGGAAAACGGTTATTGCCGTTTCCCATGATGACAGATATTTTGACAGAGCTGACAAAGTGATAAAGATGGAAATGGGGAAAATTGTAACATTGACATAAAAACGTATCCTATTCAAATTTCGTGGTAGGCAATATTTGATCAAGCCTATAAAAAAAGTCCAGAAAATTTACTTTAAGGGGTTGATTCGGCAGCGAAACAAT
>MAXL01000304.1 GCA_001751005.1 Desulfobacterales bacterium S5133MH16 | reverse complement strand
GTTTTTTCGATTGAATGGTATTATCTTATCTAAATTTTAGGGTAAATTTTGAAAAATGCAAATTGTCAGATCTATAACTACCTTATTTTAATGCAAATATTAGTTTCAGAACATTTGAAAAATGCAATTTACCATAAAATTTAAAGAGGCTAAGTCTATTGCGTTTTGAACATTCGTCAGTTGACAGAATCCACCATGAAATTTAAAGAGGATACAAAAAAGTCCATTTTTTTCAGCTGTTGTAAAATTTCTTTTCAGAATAGGCTGTTACAGATTGCAAAAAACAAACAGCAAAATTCCCTTTGCCGGAAAGTGTAAACTACCAAATGAAGGATGCCTAAATTTCAGGGTAAATTTTGAAAAATGCAAATTGTCAGATCCATAACTACCTTTTATTGAATTTATTGCTATATACAAAACATGTACAATTAAAAGCGCATGTTAATCCTATAGCGTATAAGCAGTTAACTAATTGTTTTCATAGCAAAAAAAGTTTTCTGAAAACAGTTTGAGCTTACGTAACATCATTCCAGACTGTTGAGTTTCGCTGAGGTTATCTTTATGGTGAACGGTCTATGCCAGGGAATTTTGTACTTCGGATTTCGAATTTATCTTCCGCCAACATCTGCCTAAAAAATGTAGTTGCTATGCATGACGTTATGCGACTGACAATATTGGTAAACAACTTTATATTGTTCCATTTGGCGTCGTTCTTTTTTCAAGTTTCAATGCCGATAGGGGATAGGATGCAAATTCAATAATTTTTTTATAACCGCCGGGGAAAAGGATCCAGATGACGAAATAACTCCCACTCCCAAGAAGAATCGATAATGTTATTTGCAATGCCACATTGAAAGATGATATAAATTCGTAGGTTAGCAAAAGCGCAATCCCCATGCTAATGCTTGCTATCGCCGGCCTGTATATATTTTTAAGTGTAGAAACCATACTGACAGGAGAACCCTTGAAAACGAAGAACAGGGAAAAGATTAGATTAGCGGTTGTTGAGATTGACCAGGATGCTGCAATTCCGAGCACCCCCCATTTTATACCCACTATAAAAAAAATGATTGTCGATAAATTTGTGAAAAGACCCCATAAAAAATAACGCCTCCCCTGACCCGATGATAGCAAGATCATTCCATACAGCATGACGATGGGGGATGTAAAAAACGATATGGCAAGTAAACGAAAGATCGGAACTGCGTCCATCCATTGGGAACCCAAGGCAATATATACTATTGGATGTGCGTAGATACCAATATAAACAATCATTGGCATATATATAAAGACAAGGACTGCCAGCATTTTTTCGTAATAGTTACGGTAGGTAACAGGATCATTCTGTAAGGTGCTGAGCACCGGTAGAGAAACGTTCTTCGTCGGTTCAAACAACTGAGTGACTGGAATAGCAGTCAACTGTGCAGCCCTCGAATAGAGACCGACCTGTACCGCGCCGAAAAATTTCCCAATAAGAATCGAATCCAAATTACGTGATAAATAAAAAAGAATATTATAGCCTGTAACGTTACCCCCGAATTGAAGCATTGATTTTATCCCGGCATTGCGAACAGGCAAGCCGGGCCGCCAGGGACAGAATGACCAGGCCAATACGGTTACAAGCAGGCTGCTGGCAAGTTGTTTCCATACCAATGCCCAATATCCATACCCCAACCAAGCCAATATAATTCCAACACCAAATCCAAATGCTGTTGAAAAAATACTTATCAGAGCAAAATGATCAAAGCGCATCCGGCGTCTGATGAGCGCCTTGTGTTGGATGACCAAGCCCGAAAAAATAAAGTTACAGGCAAAAACAACAGTTATCCAAATTAAACGATGATCATTGTAAAACCAGGCAACAACTTTTGCTGACAGGGCCACCAGAATTGCTAAAAAAAAACAAATGCCGAGGTTTACCCAGAAAAGAGTGCTCACCTGCTCATGAGTAATCTCCTTTCTCTGTACAATGGCATCACCAAGACCAATATCCTGGAATCGTTCGATGAGAACGGTTAGCGCGGTCACCATGCCTATTAAACCGAAATGCTCGGGAATAAGCATACGAGCCAAGACCACAATAGAAGCTAAACGCAAAAAAAAGAGGATTGCCTGGCTCGCCGAGGTTATCATCCCAGCCCGGATTGCCCGCTGTTTCATATCTCCTTTGAGTTGCTCTGTGCTAAAAAAAGAGGCGTCTTTTTTTATTTTTCTATTAGTAATGCTCCCTCTAATTTGAGTTTTTAGCATATCATATATAAATTTCTACGATATATGATGATGCGCGATGTTAAACTTTTCTCGAAACCATCTGGTTGTTTGAAGTAGCTGCGGTTGAAGAAACAGCCATAATAAGAACAACTGCCGAAAATTTGCCCGTGATTCCAACAGATGAGGATTCAACTATATTATGAACAACGGCCATTAATAGGTAACAAATAAAAAGGATTCCCCAATCAAAATTCTGGGTCATCTCCCTTTGGGCCCTCCGGCAACAGGATAAAAGAAACATTGCAAAAAGGAATAGGCCAAAGAATCCGATGTTCAGAACCACATCCAGATATCCATTGTGTGCATGGCTTGATGTTAGAGCACGCGTCGCGTCGGTCCAAAACCCTCCAAATCCGTGTCCCCCAATGGGCCTCTTCATCGCAAACGGTATAAGTGTCGCCCATATTTCACTCCGTCCAGTCAGAGTCTCATCACGCCCAAAGGCAGATGAAATATCCGCTAAGCACAACTTCCCAATAAATGGTGTAACTGTTCCATAACCTATGATGAAAGCTACTATCACTATCAATGCTTTTGGTCCTATCACAGTACCTCGCTTTTTCATCCAAGAAAGACCGATAAAAGCCGACAATACCAAAATAAATGTGGCATTTGATGTTGCGGAGTACGAAAAGCTGTGTTGCGGCCCCCCCATGAGCAAAAAAGTCAAAATGAGTATAAACGTATCAAGATATGTCTGATAACCGGTAGCAGGGATATCCCTTCCCTGTCTTCTTCTGATAAGGGACCAGATAAGAAAAAAAGCAGCGGAAAGGCATAATAAGCCCAAGCCGTTCTTCTGAGTCGCAATGCCACACCACGCCAACTCCCCCGTCCAGTGATGATACTCACGGCCATGTTCGGGAAAGTAATGAATGAGGATAAATGAGAATGGAATGAGTACATATATTCTTCTTCTGAGGATGCTTTCAAGCGCCTTACGTGGTTCAGGTTCAGTTGCGATCAGAAAAGACATAACAACCGCAATCAATTGTCTTGTCGAACGTTTGAAGGATGTGTATGGCATGTCGGACCACAAAACGCTGATTAGCATATATCCAATCAATAATATCAACCAGGGATTTTCCCTGATGGCGCTGGACCACGCAAAATTCCTTTTGGATAGAATCAGCAGCCCAAGGCAGACTACAGCAATTAGAAGGACTCGATCCAATGCGCTTCCTTCCTCCATGGTCGCACCGCCGCTCCCTAACCAGACACCCAGGGGTTTGCTGGTAACCAGTAAAAACCAAATGGTAGGTATCCATAAAGACAAAGACGCTTCCGGAAATTGTTTGCGGTCGAGTCGCAGAAGAAACAGCACGAATATTGCGCAGAGTATGAGTGCTACTTTAGGAGGCATAGGTTCAAAAAAATCAGGAAAATCCTATTTGAGAGGATGCGGACGGCACCACCATTGCCATTATGTTGCGTAAGCTTAACGCGTCATGAGTGAGTTTCATGGGTTCAATGTCTATAATTTCATTTTCGCCGAGATTTTTTAAAAATGTACTGGTGAATCCATGGGCGATGACGATTGGATTATCGCCGGTTAAAAACTCCGCTATCTTGCTGATGCCGTGGCTGATGATGTTCTGCAGCAACGATCCATGCAGCTTTCTTACCCAGTGTTCTTTGTCACCCAAAAGGGCCTTAGCATAGCTTTCGTTTCCGAAGTCGTAGCAGTAACGGCTTTCCAAGTGCAGAGGTTTGCCGCCCAAGTACCCATTTTTTACCAATCTCCTCATTCGAGCCATGGCATGGGTGAACTGGGCATTGTGCCCCGCAGTTATCTTGAGGTTTTTCTGATTGGCCAGTTTGATTAACTCTTCCGCTTCGGCTGTGTCTATCGTGAAAGGCTTTTCAACGTAAACATGGCAACCGGATTGAAGACACATTTTGGCTAACGGATGATGGCTCTGGGGCGGCGTCGTTATGTGAACAACTCGAGCTTGACTGTTTGAAGCATTTCCTGAACATCGGTGAAATACTTTGGGATATTAAAGCGCTCGTTCATATCTTGTGCCATTAATAGCTCTCTATCGCAGACTGCGGCAATTTCCACATCCGGGATGCGCTTGATGCCGTTTGCGTGCTTGTCGGCCATTTTGCCGCATCCGATGATTCCGACTTTGATCATTTTAAATATTTTCCACAAGGATCCTGTGAGTTAATTCGACTTGCAATGCCTTGCGAACTTCCCTTAGATATGTGCCTCTGCCTTTGATGTGATCTGTTACGATCTGGATTAAATTCTTTCTGTCCCAGTATGGTCTGCTTAGCGTTTTTTCAGACAACAGTATGTCCTGTAAATAATCGGCGAGCTGATCTCTGAACCATGTTCGATAACGTCTGTAATCTGCGTAACCCATTGCCAGGCGATCAAGATGTAAAGGGATATCAGCCAATAATCAAGCCGCGCGATAGGGTGGGTCATATGGAAAGGCAACCGTTCACGGATGGTAAATATTCGGCCAACCACTTCTGTTGTTATTTCAACAAGTTACAAGAGATAATTATGAGCATATCGAACATTATTGCGTGATTATATTTACATGTT
>MAXL01000303.1 GCA_001751005.1 Desulfobacterales bacterium S5133MH16 | reverse complement strand
TTAACAGCTATTTTGCTCGTTTATCTCTTTGCGGTTGAACTCAATTGGCTGCCGTCGTTTGGGCGGGGAGAAACCGTTAATATATGGGGATGGGAGAGCGGTTTTTTTACCATAGACGGGCTAAAGCACTTGATTTTACCCTGCATAGCACTTGCGTCCATCATGCTGCCACTTTTTATTCGCCTGATCCGCAGTGAAATGATTGAAATCCTGGAAACCGAATATATCAAATTTGCCTGGGCTAAAGGGCTTCGTCGCCGGCGGATATGGTTTGTTCATGCCTTTAAAAATACACTCCTGCCGGTGATCACGGTTTTTGGTGTTCAAATCGGAATTATGTTTGCCTTCACCATTTTGACGGAAACAGTTTTCCAGTGGCAGGGGATGGGATTTATGTTTTTAGAGGCGGTTGAGAGGTCGGACTCGTCCCTTCTCGTGGCATATCTGGTAGTCGTTGGAGTCATTTTTGTAGTGGTCAATACAGTGGTGGATATTATTTACGGACTGGTCAACCCCACCATAAGAATAACAGGAAGAAAATGAACCGATCGTGGCAACGTTTTAAAAAATCTTATCTGCTGTACAGTTTTAAGCAGGACTGGGTGGCAATTGCGAGCTTTATCGTTCTGGTTAGTCTCATCCTGATCAGCATTACAGCACCTTTCATCGCACCTTACAATCCTTACGATCCATTAAGCATTGACATTATGAATTCTGAAATTCCTCCCGCATGGATTGAAGAAGGAACTAAAGCTTTTATTTTCGGAACAGATATCCAGGGAAGAGACCTTTTAAGTACAATGATTTACGGATTAAGGCTGTCTGTTATCATCGGAATCGGCGCTGTTTTTCTCCAGGCTTTTCTCGGCATTTCAGTGGGCCTGACGGCTGGTTATATCGGGGGAAAGGTTGATGCGGTTTTGATGCGCATGGCAGATATACAGCTTTCATTTCCATACCTTATGGTTGCTATTTTTATAAGCGCCATCTTCCAGGTTGTTTTTGGAATAGGCCGTTTTGAAGAACTGGCCGTGCCGCTGCTTGTTGTAATCATCGGTCTGGCCGAATGGCCTGTTTATGCCAGGACTGTAAGGGCCTCGGTGATGGGTGAAAAGAATAAGGAATATGTAGAGGCTGCACGGGTTATCGGTTTGAGCCGCAAAATCATTATGGTCAGGCATATCTTACCCAACACCATGACCTCTGTTCTTGTTATTTCCACGATTCAGGTTGCAAATGCCGTTATGAGCGAAGCCGCACTTTCGTTTCTAGGGCTGGGGATGCCTGTTACAAAGCCTTCTCTTGGTTCTCTTATCAAGTCCGGGTTTGAGTACATTTTCAGCGGTTCCTGGTGGATAACCTTTTTCCCTGGAATTGTACTGATAGTCTTTGTACTGGTGATAAATCTTCTCGGGGACTGGCTCAGGGACGTATTGAACCCAAAACTATACAAGGGATAACATGACTCACCTGCTGGAAGTTGAAGATCTTCAAGTAAAATTTGCCTTAAGGTTCGGAGAATTGACCGCTATTGACGGTATCAGCTTCACCCTTGACAAAGGCGAAAGGCTCGGCCTGGTGGGCGAAAGCGGTGCCGGCAAATCGGTGACAGGTTTTGCAATTATAAATCTGCTGAGCAAGCCCGGTTATATTTCAGGAGGAAGAGTCTTATTTAATGGTCAGGAGCTGAATCGACTGCAAGATGAAGCTATGCGCGATATTCGCGGCAACCACATCGGCATGATTTTTCAGGATCCTATGATGACCCTTAACCCTGTCCTGTCCATCGGTACCCAGATGGTTGAGACCCTTTATGCCCATGGCAATATATCGAGAAAAGATGCAGAGAAAATTGCACTTGAAAAACTGCAAAAAGTTCAGATTCCTTCTCCGGAAAAACGGCTCAAACAGTATCCCCACGAATTTTCCGGGGGAATGCGCCAGCGGATAGTCATTGCCATTGCTCTTATTACAGACCCTGATTTGATTATTGCAGATGAACCTACAACCGCCCTTGACGTAACCATACAGGCGGAGATTATGGATCTGCTTCTTTCGTTGTGTGAATCCGAAGATATGGGACTTATTCTGATCACCCACGATCTGGCGGTCGTTTCCCAGGTAACGAAGAAAATTGCAGTTATGTATGCAGGTAAAATTGTTGAAGCCGGCCTTACGGAGGCCGTTATAACAGAGCCTAAGCATCCTTATACCCAGGGACTTATAAAGGCGTTGCCCGGCGGCCTTCAACCAGGATCAAGATTAAACCAGATCCCGGGAATGATGCCGACCCTTACAGATATTCCTCCTGGATGCGCCTTTCATCCCCGATGCACAATTAGTGATTCAAAATGTGAAGAAAAAACACCAATGTTGGTAAGTATAAATGATCAAAACAGAATGGTCGCATGTCATATGGTGAAGGCTTGATACTTGGTACCTGACGGATGGGTATTTGAAATAACGTAACATTTTTTCATTTTGAAAAGACAATGAATAAAAACGGTCTGTTAACCATAAATAATCTTGTAAAACACTTTGATATTTCAGGCGGTTTCCTTGAAC
>MAXL01000302.1 GCA_001751005.1 Desulfobacterales bacterium S5133MH16 | reverse complement strand
TGGTGGGGTACACCCAGCCAAAGAAGCCCGGTGTATTGGACAAGATCAGGGACTTGGAACGATATGGCGTCATACCTGAAATAAATTTTGATATTTCAGACTTTGAAATAACGGCCGGTTATTGGTTTGAATCTCACGATTTAGAAAAATATGTCAAAAGATATGTCACCACTCCCGGTGGATTACAGTACAACGGGTATATGTATTATACAAAAAATGACGGGCATGGGGAAATTCACAGTCCTTACGCTAAACTATCTTATGAATTAAACCAATTCAAATTTCAGGCGGGGCTGAAATATTTTTATTATGAGGAACCAGCAAGTACCGGATACATTTCGGATGCAGCGCTTAACCTAAAAGAAGACCCTGACATCAGTTTAAAAGAAACGGATTACGATGAAGTTTTGCCTACGTTTGGCATTGGGTATGAGTTTACTGAGAATGCCAAAATGTATTTTAATTATGGCAGAAATTATATGAGACCTTACGCGTACGTCCCCATTACAAATCTATACGTTACCATGAAACAGGCCTTTAAAAATGCAAATATGACATTGCAGGATATATTTGATGATTGGGAAATGGAAACATCAGACAACTTTGACTTGAGTTTCAGATACAAGCATAAATATTTTTCCATTGCTCCTGTGCTTTTCTACAGTAAGCATAATGATCTATTGGTTAGCATTGATGATCCAAGAGTAATTAATCCCAAAAATAATAAGCCAATTAGTTATTATCAAAATGTTGGTGATGCCACCGCATATGGATTTGAATTGGAGCTAAGTGTTTGTCCATCAAAAAACTTGACCGTCTATTTTAATCCCAGTTACACGGATATGAGTTTTGACGATGACTTTAAAAGAGGTGATAAGATTGTAAAAATTGAAGGCAACCAGCTTCCGGATACCCCGGAGTGGATTATTAAGTCGGGCTTGATCTACACGATTAACAATCTAGAAATCAGCCCGACAGTCAAATGGATTGATAGCAGATACGGCGATGCCTTGAACAAAGAAAAAATTGATGATTATGCAGTTGTTAACTTAAATTTAAGATATACAATAGATGATTTTTGGGGATTAAGAGAAGCAAAAGTTGGACTTGAACTGAATAATTTATTTGATGAAAGATACGTTGGTGCAATTATAGCAGATGATACCGGAACAGGTGCAGATTACTATGCTGCCCCTCCTTTCACAGCAATATTCACCGTAAGTGGAAAGTTCTAATCAGGCATTAAAGAAGGGAAGATATTAGACTAACCCACACCCGGGACTTTGTATATGGCGGTTTGGAGTTCATTTTTTAAACATTTAAATGAAGGAGTAAAGTAAATGAAACGTAGAATGAAGGAAAAAAAACTGTCAGGATTTGTTATTGTGGTTATAGTTCTATTACTGGCTGTTTCACAATCATCTGCGCACAACCTGTGGCTGGGTCTTGATCATTATGATCAGAAGGTCGGAGGTACTGCAAAAGTCTTTTTGTATCTTGCCCATTCACTTCCTTTTGCCGACCTGGGAAGACCGGAAAGGATGAAAGATTTTTTCTATCTTGCGCCGTCCGGGGAAAAGATGGATTTTGAATTAAAAAAATACGATCCCGAATCTTTTTTTAATGAGGTGGGCGTCGATTTGAACATGCGAAAAGAGGGAACCTATCTTGCCGTTGCAGCCATGGAGCCCGTATTTGTCAGCATGACTCCTGAAGGGAGGAAAAGAAAAAGTAAAAAAGAACTTCCCGATGCCATATCCTGTCGGCACGTGGAATTTTTTGCCAAAGCAATTTTTTATGCGGGAAAGCCGGGCGGCTCCGCATATAAAACAGTTTTGGAACATACCCTTGAAATGATTCCTCAAAAAGATCCCTGTTTGCTTAAATCAGGCGATTATCTTCCGGTAAAAGTGATGTTTAAGGGGAAACCCCTTGCAGGTGAGGTTGCTTACGCTACTTATGTCGGTTTTTCAACAAGGGAAGAATACCCATTTACTGCCAGAACCGACGCGGACGGAATAGTGAAAATTCGTATCATACATCCAGGTATCTGGTGGGTCAAAATTCCGTTAAAAAAGATACGTGAAGACAAATCAGAGTGTGATGTTGATCAATATGCCGCCATATTGACCTTCGAAGTGAAATAATGAGAGGAAAGAATGATTAAAATATCAAGATATTTTGTTAAGGTATTCGCTATTCTGTTTCTAATGGTCTGCTTTGGTTTATCGTTTTGTTACGGGGCGGAAGAAGGGAGGCTTTATGTTATCGGGATGGGGCCTTCAGGGGCTGATCTTACGGCCCCAAGGGGGCTGGCGGTTCTTGAAATGGCAGATATTTTTCTATGCCCTCCGTATATTCAGAAGAACTTTGCACAGTATATCGACCCTGGCAAGGTTGCTTTTGATCCCTGGGAAGGCATCCATGGTAAAGAGGCGTGTCAACTGCGTAAAACCGATTATGGCAAATGGCTGCAAAGAGTGGAAAAGCGAAAGAAAAAGGTTTTTAATTTTGTAATGGATGCGATTCACAAGAAAAAAACCGTGGTTATGCTGGACAGCGGAGATCCTTGTGTTTACGGCCCTTCTCTTTACTGGCTGTTAAAAGGCTTTGACCATCGATATCTTGAAGTGATTCCCGGAATAAGTGCGTTTAACGCGGCCAGCGCGGCCCTTAAAAGAGCGATGATAGGGGAGGGGATTAACTTTGTCATGCTTACCGCTCCCCACTCCATGTTTGGAAGATCATTTGAAAAGGGTGATGGTCTTTTAAAGGATCTTTCCAAATATAACGTTACAATGGTTTTTTATATGGCCATATCCTCAATGGATAAGCTTGTGGAAAAATTCAGCAAATATTATCCGTCTGATCTTCCCATGGCTATGGTCTATTATGCCGGTTATTCTGACAAACAGATGGTTTTAAAGACCTCACTGGGAACTGTTTTAGATGATTTAAAGAAGTGTAATGAAAAGTGGCTCGGTCTTTTGATAATCGGCAACGCCGTCAAATAATGAAAAATCGATTAAATAACCATGAATTGAAAAGAGAAATCGGCTTTTTTTCGGCAAC
>MAXL01000301.1 GCA_001751005.1 Desulfobacterales bacterium S5133MH16 | reverse complement strand
TCTTTTTGTTTTGTATTTCATAATTTCTTTACTCAAAAAAGTCGGATCGAAATTAAATCGATCCGGGATGCAGCTTTAGCATCATACAAGCACCTGAACAGATTGATACAAATAATTAAAAAATGAAAGAAAAATCAAGTAAAAATATATTTAGACCGAATTTCTTAAGAACAGCTTCACTCTTTACAATCCTTTTTAAATAGTGGTAAACATAAGACTATCTAAAACATTTGCGAGCTTTACTATTGGAAGAAGTTGCTTATGAATCTACATCCGGTGAAGATTGTTCCGCGCTATTTTACGGCACGATAAAAATAGAAAGGAGGTTAATTCATGGATGAAGACAAAATGTACGATTTCATTATTATTGGCTCCGGATTCGGCGGTAGTGTCAGCGCTTTGAGGCTGGCTGAAACAGGCTACAAAGTAGCAGTTCTTGAAGCCGGCAAACTATACCATAGCGAAGATTTTCCTAAAAGCAACTGGAATATTTTCAAATATCTATGGCTGCCGTTTCTGCGTTGCTACGGCATTTTGCGTATCACACTCCTTTCGGATGTGTTGATTTTAAGTGGTGCAGGTGTGGGTGGCGGGAGCCTGGGTTACGCTAATACTCTTCTGGAACCACCAGATCCATTCTTCAATGATCCCCAGTGGTCCAAGATGGGCGATTGGAAATCAATTCTAAGTCCCCATTACCAGACAGCTAAAAAGATGCTTGGGGTTACTCGTAGTGAAGAGCTATTTCCTGCAGATGAGTTGCTGCGCGAGGTTGCAGAGGATATGGGTAGGGGCCACACTTTTAACTTACAGAACGTTGGTGTGTTTTTTGGCGAGCCTGAAAAGACTGTTCCTGATCCATATTTCGGAGGAAAAGGGCCGGATCGTACCGGGTGCTGCCTCTGCGGCGGGTGCCTGGTCGGATGCCGTTATAATGCAAAAAACACCCTGGATAAAAACTACCTTTATTTAGCTGAGAAACTCGGCGTAAAAATATTCCCCGAAACAAAGGCTACGCTAATTCAAGAATGTCCGGACAGCAGCGGCTATCTGGTGGATACCGTTTGTTCGACATCGCTTTTTTCCCGAGGTCTGCGAACATTTCAAACCCGTAAGTTAGTTCTTGCCGCAGGTGTTTTGGGTACGGTTCCCTTGCTTTTAAAGTGCAAAGAGCAAGGAACACTTGCCCGACTTTCCCCGATGCTCGGTGCAAGGGTGAGAACCAACAGTGAAACGCTGATGGGCGTCAGTGCAAAAAATGACGATGTCAATTATTCAAAGGGCATTGCAATTACCTCAAGCATTTATCCTGACGATGTTACCCATGTGGAACCTGTGCGTTATCCCGAAGGTTCTGACTTGATGAGTTTTTTAAGCACTATCTTCATTGAAGCCAGAAATCCATTGATACGTCCATTGAAGTGGCTTTTAAATATCATTCGTCACCCCGTAACCTTTCTACGTGTGCTCTGGCCTTTTGGCTGGGCGCGAAGGAGCATTATCCTTCTTGTCATGCAAACCCTTGACAACAGCGTCAGGGTTTACCGCAAGCGCCGGTTCTTGTGGCCCTTTAAACGTTTTCTGGTCTCAAAACCTGAAAATATGAGGGAAAAGGTACCGGTCTATATTCCGCAGGCACAGAATATAACCAAGGCATTAGCCAGGAAGATAGACGGCATCCCCCAGAGCGCAGTAAACGAGGTTTTTTTAAATACAGGCATTACGGCGCACATTTTAGGTGGTTGTCCGATTGGTCCGAATCCGGAGAAAGGAGTTATCGACGGGAAAAACCGGGTTTACGGCTACGAAGGCATGTATGTTGTGGATGGCTCGATGATACCGGCCAACCTGGGAGTAAATCCAGGCCTGACCATTACAGCGATGGCCGAGCATGCCATGAGCCACATTCCATTAAAAGATAAAAGGCAGAGCAAGGAGTAAACCATCCATGCACGGTCTTAAAATATATACCAGCAATCGCCTTGAGATTCTTGCTGAGCAACTGGCACAAATAGTGAGAGAACCGTTATCTTCTCCTTTTGAACAGGAAACAATAGTTGTTCAGAGTCTCGGTATGGAACGCTGGATATCAATGGAGCTTGCAAGTCACAACGGAATCAGTGCAAACTGCTACTTTCCCTTTCCCAATAAAATTTTACACGATATCTTTAAAAAAATGATGCCCGACCTGCCGGATTCTTCACCCTTTGAGTCGGCAGTAATGACTTTTAAAATTATGAAAATCCTGCCTGCATGTCTCTCCATACCAGGATTTGAAAGCATAAAATCATACCTGAAAGATGATATAAACAAGCTTAAACTGTTTCAGCTTGCCGAAAAGCTTGCCGACACATTTGAACAGTATCTTGTATTTCGGCCTGAGATGATTTTCAGGTGGGAAGAGGGCAGGGAAGAAACAGATCAGGAACATCGCTGGCAGGCATATCTGTGGCGAGAGCTGGTAAAAGGTAACGAGAAAAAGCACAGAGCATATCTTCGTAAGGCACTTTTTGAGAAAATCAGAAAAAAGCAGATTTCCTATAAAGATCTTCCGCAGCGGGTATCCTTGTTCGGAATATCATACATGCCGCCTTTTCATCTAAAAGTTTTTACACAAATATCGCAACTAATTGAAGTAAACTTGTTTGTTCTGAATCCATGTATGGAATACTGGGCCGACATTGCTTCAGATTCACAAATAAAGAAAATAAAACTCAAATATGCTGAAACAAATAATGTGCCGGCTGAACTTCATTTGGAAAAGGGAAACAGGCTTCTTGCATCAATGGGGGCTTTAGGAAGAGACTTTTTCAGACTTATTAGCAGTTTTGATTGTGAAATATATGAGCTATTCGAGGATCAAAGTTGTCACAACATGCTTTCCGGTATCCAGTCTGACATCTTATATTTGCGGGAAGGTGATAATGGAAAAGAACCCAGGCCGGCTGTCCAGGCTGAAATAGACGATTTATCAATACAGGTCCATTCATGTCACAGTCCAATGCGTGAGGTAGAGGTCTTACATGACAATCTTCTAACTATGTTTGAAGATGACAAAAAATTACTGCCAAAAGAAATTATTGTCATGACACCTGATATTGAAACATATGCGCCTTTTATACATGCAGTATTTAATGCACAGCCGGATGAAGCCCTTCGTATTCCGTACAGTATTGCAGACAAGAGTATAAAAAAGGAAAGCCGGGTTATAGAAACATTCCTTTATGTACTGGATTTGAAAGAAAGCAGGCTTGGGGTTTCATCTATAATGGCCTTACTGGAATCACCGGCAATAAAGGGAAAGTTTGACCTGACTGACTCCGAAATTGAGATGGTAGAAT
>MAXL01000300.1 GCA_001751005.1 Desulfobacterales bacterium S5133MH16 | reverse complement strand
CTCATATTTCAACGTTTTCTAATTCGAATGTTCCGTGAGGTATTTTTAATATAGTTAGTGCCCGAACGAAAACTAGGACTTTTCGTTAAGATCAAGGAAGACGAAAATTTTAACCACAGGAATACTGGTAGTATTTCGAGGATTAAAATTTGAGCCTGACGCAGATATTGGCGGAAAAGACATTTTTCGTTAGGCACTAGATAGAAAGGTTGGCTAATCAGTGAGTTCCATATTAAAGGCCTTAAAAAAGATTGAAAGCGAGCTGCCGGAAAAAAGCGAAATTCAATTCCGGCAGCAAGAAATAGATCCGCAAAAAATTATCCATAAACGCATAGCGGATAAACTGCGCTTAAAAAAACAGTTTTTCGTCATTTTTGCCGCCATAATTCTGGCCGCAGGGGGAGGCCTGGTCCTGGGCCGAAAACCCTGGGAACAAATACCGTCACCGGCAACAAAAACAAAAACCGAGCATACAAAACCGTTAAGCCGTATCGGGAAAAAGACGGCCGACCGGAATTTGTCTCAGAAAAAAAAGTCCGCCAAAAAGGATGGCGAAAAAATTGCAGCGGTTACACAGGCGGCAAACAAAAAATTCCCACCTGCCATAACGCCCCGGGAAAAAGAACCGGTATCGGTTAAAAGAACCGAAATTAAAATTCCAAAATCTTTAAGCCGTAATAACAAGAAAATAGCCGGGCAGAATTTGATTCAAAAAGAAAACAATACCAAATACAGAGCCGAAAAATCCGGGCAATATTCAAAAAACAGACGAATATTATCGATACCCGTCAAACAGGCCCATGAGTCCGGGCTTCACCTGCAGGCCATTGCCTGGTCCAGTGATCCCAAGAGCCGAATTGCCGTTATAAACGGTCGGGTGCTTCGGGAAGGAGGATCTGTTGAAAGGGTTTTAGTAACGCATATCGGCAAGAATGAAGTTATTTTCAAAAAACAAGGAGAAGAATGGAAACAGTTGTTCAGGCTTAAATAGTACCGCAGGTTTTCAACAATCCATCTCTTTTGCACTTTTTCATTTTGTCTTTTTTTGACCCAAAGCAAAAAAAGTTTAGATAAAATTTACTTATAAGCAAAAAATATTGACATGCAAATAGGAAGGTGCCACAATCTTTACATGATAAAACAAAGATATCTAACAAATTTTGTTATTAAAGACCTTGCGGAAAGAATGGTTTTTGTAGGCGGCCCAAGACAAGTCGGTAAAACCACAATCGCCCGGGAGTTGATTGCAAAAAGGTTTCGACAGACCGGTTACTATAACTGGGACAGCAAAAGCGACCGGCGTAATATTATGCAGTCAAAATGGCCTGGCAATGCAGATCTGATCATTCTTGACGAAATTCACAAGTATAAGAAATGGAAATCGTTCGTAAAGGGAGAGTATGACACCCTAAAAGACAGATATCGATTCCTTGTTACCGGTAGTGCTCGTCTGGACATATACCGGAAAGGTGGGGATTCAATGCTTGGCCGGTATCATTATTATCGCCTGCATCCTTTTTCTCTGGCGGAACTGATCGGCAATATATCCGTTCCGGAAATCATGAAGGAGATTTCCATCCGGTCCGGAAGTGAAAAAGATATATTTGAAGCACTCGATACGTTTGGCGGATTTCCTGAGCCGTTTTTAAAACAAAATATGAGAGTTCTCAGAAGATGGCACAATGAAAAGACCGAAAGATTATTCAGGGAGGATATTCGAGATGTTGAGCAGGTCAGGGAAATCTCTATTATGCAGTTGTTAGGAGATTTGCTTCCCGAAAGAGCAGGGTCCTTGCTGTCGATTAATTCCTTGAGAGAAGATCTTGATGTTAGCCACCGAGCCGTATCAAGCTGGCTAAATATTCTGGAGTCATTTTATTACTGCTTCAGAGTATATCCTTATGCAGGGAAAAACTTTCGATCCTTAAAAAAGGTTGCTAAACTATATTTGTGGGATTGGTCAGAAATCGATGATGAATCCGTGCGATTTGAAAATTGCGTAGCATCTCATCTTTTGAAACTGGTTCACTTTCTCCAGGATTATGAGGGGTACAAAGCAAATTTATATTTTCTTAGAAGTGTTGAAAAAAAGGAAGTGGATTTTTTCTTGACTATTGACGAAAAACCCTGGTTTGCACTGGAAGCCAAAATGAACGATACCAATGTATCGCCGCATCTATTCTACTTTAAAGAGAAGTTGAGCATTCCATTTTGTTACCAGATCGTTAAAAAAGGAGATGTCGACAGCTTTATCAAAGGCATTCGGGTTGTATCTGCGGATCGCTTCCTTGCAGGATTGATCTGAGCGTTTTTCCACGATGTTGCTCCCACCCTTGATCGTAAACAAAATGGGGAAATATATTTAAACGAAAAGGACGTGTTTTAATAAGAACAATCCGGTGAGTCCTTAAAAATGACCTTGTGTTCGATACCGCGTATAATAATGTTATGATTTCGGTCATAAACCTTCACTTTTCGGAAATTGAAGCTTTGGCACGGAACCTTGACCGGAAAACCGGAATTAGGGGAAAGTGACAAACACAAGATGTAGGGTCGGAGGCAAATCTGGATTAGGCAATAATTTTTACCAAGAGCGATCGATATCTAAACGTTATCACAAGTTTTTGACATTACTAAATATTTCATGTAGAGGGTTGATTTTGAGGACTTTTCGTTTTTTTGTTTCATTAGTTTTGATGATTTTAGTATTAAATTTTTCAAATTTGGCATACACTGACACTTATTCGAATACGATTGAAGTATTTAAAAAATCACCAGTAGTACAAACTTTTTTTAAGAATGCTTATGGTTATGCGGTTTTTCCAAGTGTTGGAAAAGGTGGCATTGGTATCGGGGGTGCATATGGCAAAGGGCAAGTATATCGAGGAGGCAAGGTCACCGGAACAGCAAAACTATTTAAAGCGACCATAGGTTTTCAGCTTGGCGGTCAGGTATTTAGCGATATAAGTTCTCAATCCATCTCATGGCTTCACTATCACTAACCTTACCGTGGATATATTCTATGGTTTACGGAAATTGTGCTTTTCACTTAACCGTTTAATTATTAATGGGTATTTCGAATGAAAGCTCCAGGCGGCCTCTTCTTTACGCATTAACAGCCCTCTTTCCGGTGCCTTAAGGCCAAATCTTAGTGTCAACAGAATGTCGGTGCTTACCCACGGACTTTTTATAAAATAACCGTGTCCGTTACCTGAAGCGGTGTTTTCAGCCTCGGCAACATCAATCATCACCGTATTTTCCAAACCTTTCAGAGACTGAAGGTCTTCAGGCGTCACCCCCAATTCTCCGGGAGCGCCCAAACGGGGCCATCCAAAAAATCTTAATGCCCAGTTCAGGGCAGTATCATTTGCATTGGTGTAAATGGTAATGTTTTCTGCGATATCATCAAATCCATCCCTGTACCTTGCCGCAAATAGCATCAAGTCAATATCCGGTGCCGTAAATATCACCTGACCTATTTTCAATGTTTTTTTCAACTGGGAGACCTGAATACCATAGGCCATGAGCCTAAGCTCATGTAATGCTTGGCTGACAATACGTGCACCGGCGCTGTAACT
>MAXL01000299.1 GCA_001751005.1 Desulfobacterales bacterium S5133MH16 | reverse complement strand
GAAAATTTTTAAGAAAGGAGGATGTTATCATGACCAATGGAACTGTTAAGTGGTTTAACGACCGAAAAGGGTTCGGATTCATTGAGCAGGAAGACGGAGCGGATGTGTTTGTTCATCATTCAGCAATCAATGCGGACGGTTTTAAATCCCTCAATGAAGGCGACCGAGTTTCCTTTGATATAGAGCAAGGACAAAAAGGTCCTGCTGCTGCAAATGTCACTGTGATTTAACCTTATGTTCTGAGTAAAAAAGGGCATTCCTTCTAATATTGAGGGGATGCCCTTTTTTTTGGTTTGAATTTATACCTTCACAATTCGCTATCATCAGACCTTAAACCTCATAAAAGTCCGCTCATAGATCCTTTAATTTATACCATACCGCTTAATATGTAAGCGTCTGGGGAGAGGATTATAGAAAGAACATACTGATCAGGTTGATTCCTGCAGAATCTATAATTGGGAAGACAGCACGCCGGAAATAGATGGAGAAAATCAGAAGGTTTTTTTGGAATTTAAACCATCATCAACAGACGATTAGAGAAAATTCTAAATTACTCAAATCGAATTTTGACTCGATTCTGGTAAGAGCTTAATACGAAACATGTTTTAGGTGAAAAAATGATTACAAACTCCTTAAAAGAATTTAGAGAATCTTTCATGATAAGCAAGACCGAACTTGCTAGAAAGTCAAATATATCATCACTCACCCTTACAAGGATAGAGCAGGGTAAACCCTGCAGAGTGGAAACAAAACGAAAAATCCTTTTGGCCTTAGGGTTGAAAATTTCTGATAAAAACAAAGTGTTTCATTAATCAAAGATTATTTCCGATTTGTGAAAGAGCGTACACGCAACAATATTTTTTTCCGGCAAAGTGGAGGCGACTCCTTGCAGCCAATTTAAACAACCCAAACCGGTGGATGCGAGATGGAACAGACATCGATAAAAACCATAGAACTCAGTAATGGTTTGAAACTAGAATTTTATGATATTTCCCGTAAACTGGCCGGCGACCGGTGGTACGTCGGGGTGATTGCGCAGATCGATATTCCACTGATCGATTCGCTGCTAACAAATCAACATCTTTCGCATTACAGTGTTGAAGAAATTAGGAACACATTAGGAGAATCTGTTCGTTTCCAACAGAAAAGGGAACGCCACTATATCGACGAACGGGAAAAAAATGAATTGCTGAACAGCTTAATGGATTCTTTTATCAAGAGAACGTTAAATTATCTTTCCCATCCTGACTTTCCGGGCAAATATGTTCTCAAAGAATTTCAAGCCTATCGGAAACGGAAAACATGGTACCAAAATGATGGACGTGTAAAGCTATAAATACAATTGAGGAGGCAAAAATATGGAAAACAGATTAGATGATTTATTTCTGAGGTTTCAAACAAAAGGTTTTATGTCCATTGAAATCTCAGGCCTCATTCAAGATGTTTTTAATATGCTAGGTAAAGGTAGATATTGTACTATAACCAATGTTAACCAAAAGTTGGAGGATCTGGGCTGGGGGATAGAAATCATGGATAATGTTACATATGAATTAATAAACTCCTTGTTCAATAAAAAATGGCAACCATCCTTATCATAGATGATCAGAAGTGGGTAACCTTCCACCACTGTCATATTGGGTTGGCGTCAAACCTGCCAAAGCACCCACTTCTTTCCGGTGTGAAGAGTAATCAGTCTTACCTTCCTCTATGTTCGACCCTGGGGTCTGGTCAATTCCAGGGGTTTCTTTTTGGTTAAAGGTTATAGTTTTTTTGGCGATATGCATAGTGACAATATGTCTGTTAAATTTTAAACTGATAAATTTAAATTTCAAAGAATTGATTATGATACAGAAAGATATTGAACATTTTAAAAAGATTCTGACTAATCAGTTGAAAGAACTATTAATCCATGCAGGTAATACTGTTTCTGGCATGATCACTCCGAAAGAGAATTTACCAGATCCTGCAGATCGTGCTACAATTGATACAGATCAAAATTTTAAGCTTCTCATTAGGGATCGAGATAGACAACTTGCTGTAAAGATAAGTAAAGCTCTTTTACGAATTGAAAACGGCACATTCGGAATTTGTGATAAATGCGAGGAAGAAATTGCTTTTAAACGTCTTGAGGCCAGGCCATTTACAACCCAATGCATTGATTGCAAAACTAAAGAAGAAACTTATGAGAATTCTCTTGGAGTATGAATATGCAACATTTGTCCTTTAACAACAAAAAGATCAGGATCTGATCTAATTACAAACCCCTCTATCTTGTGTTCCAGCCTGTAGATCGAAAATTCATGATGTCTGCCTTTCATGGTGCAAATTTGAAGCTCTAAAATTTGCATGATTCTGGAACGTTATCTTCAATTTTCACCGATAATTCGCTTGATAGGTTTGAAGCGAAACGTCCTGTATTCGCTTTTTTATTTTACATTCAACTCCAACAAATTGACATATCCAGTTAAATCTTTATCAGTCTCCGTTAAGGTCTTGACAAAGGGAAGTACCTATCATATACTTTCTTAGATATTACCCAAATTCAACAAACCATAATAAACCATGAGATGGTCTGACGGCCTCCAAAGGTTATATTTTAAAAAGGGAATTTGGGGTGGCATCTAAAAGGCTTCTCGGGTGTGCGTGCATCTTTTCAGGAGAAAGTAACGGCATCTTAGGGGGCCATCGTATTGGCAGGGCCATCAAAAATGGTCCTGCTTTTTCATTTTTGATACCACAATGTCGCTATTTCAAGCGCTAAGTCGTTTGACTGATTCCTGCCTTGAACCTTGAAAAATTGACGCCATAAAATCTATAAGATTACGCTTTGAAATCTTCAACCCCAACCCGTTGATACTGCTATTAAAACGTAAATATCAGAGCCTTAAAATTCGTGTGATATCGTTTTTTCAATAAGGGCAAATCCATTTCAAAGGGTTTGCCTATTTTATTTTAATGGTATATGTAATCGGAATCAATTGACCTTAGCTTGTTGTTTTGGCAAGTAAGCACAGGTTTTTTCAAGCCCGATTTTCGTGACATAATCTCAATATCAAAAGCTTGAAGGCTGAAAGGCAGACCACAATATATGGTATCCGCTTTATTTATTTTAATTGAGGAATATTGGCCGAATCCCACACTGTTTTTTGATTTGAACCACTGGGCACTTTCAAAGAGTGTGCATCCTTTCACCATCCTGAAATCTTTTAACTAATACATGAATTGTTGCATTTAGCGAAATTCTATTATAATATTTCTAATCATTAGTTTTCGAGAATTGAAGATCTTGGTAATTATAGTGTAATTTTATAGAATTGCAGATTATGGTATCAGTAATGTAAAATTTTGGCTTATTCCGCTTAGAAAAAAGAGAATTCTTAAGGTCTCCAAGAAAAGCAATGTTTTGAACCATGATAATCTCTGTTACAGACAATCTGGAAGGAAAGATAGAACCTCTGAGTTATTCTGACGCGGCTAAAG
>MAXL01000298.1 GCA_001751005.1 Desulfobacterales bacterium S5133MH16 | reverse complement strand
ATCATTCAACGTACGAAAAGTACGCCTCATGATTACAAAATTTGCACGCCTTGAATTTGAACTTTTTACGAAACCGTCTAAATCGGACTTTTTACGAAGCCATTAAAATCTGACTTTTTACAAAACCGTCATAAATGATCCCTTGGGTTAATAAAATGTCTCAGAAATTCTATCCCGCTGTAAGCAGGAGCAAAATCAAACGGGGCGAAGCCCCTAAGTTTATTATTCTATTAACGGTGTTCTTTTCTCTCCTGTTCGCGGGATGCGCCCTCTTTAAAAAAGAACCGCCAAAGGTCAGGGAAAGCGGGCTAATAAGAATAGCTTCGTCAGACTATCCTGAATTTTCTGATGATATGGACTATGACGGTTTGGAGCATGGCGTTCTGCAAAGCATTTTGTATCTCAATAAAATTCCGGCTGATAGAAGGTTCAGGTTCGGCGAAGACTTCTTTGATGCCGCCCACATGATAAGATCTATGGAACACTTTCTGGATTTTATTCAAACCAGGCCGTCAATACAGGATCTGGGAGAATATATTAAATCTAACTGCCTGGTTTACAGGTCTGTGGGTAGCAGCAACCCGGGACAGGTTTTTTTTACGGGATATTACGAACCTTCTTTAGAAGGAAGCCTGGAAAAAAGCACTGAGTATCGGTTCCCAATTTATGCCCGCCCCGGCGATCTTACTACGATTAATCTTTCCTTGTTTCTACCGGAACTTAAGGGAAAAAAAATCATTGGCAGATACACCGGCCAAACGGTTGTGCCCTACTACGACCGCAACGACATAGAATATGAGGGGGCGCTTGAGGGGAAGACCCGAGAGATTGCCTGGCTTAAAGACCGCATCGACCTGTTTTTTTTGCAAATCCAGGGTTCCGGGAAAATTTATCTTAATAACGACGAAATTCTTCACGTTCATTATCATGCCACAAACGGCCAACCGTATCGAAGCATCGGCAAACTGCTTATCGACACCGGCAAAATCCCTCGTGAGGAAATGTCTATGCAAAAGATTCGTGCTTATTTGCACGATCATCCTGAAGAGGTTGAAACCATTTTGAATTATAACCCAAGTTATATATTTTTTAAAATCGAAGAAGACGGTCCTATCGGCTACCTGGAGGTCAAATTGACGCCGGGCCGATCCATTGCGTTGGACAGGCGTCTTTTCCCTCGGGCCGGACTGGCCTTTATCAAAACCCATAAGCCCTTAATAAATGATAGCGGGAAAATTGACAAATGGTCGGCTTTTTCTCGATTTGTCCTGAATCAGGATACCGGCGGGGCAATCAATGGGCCCGGCCGTGCGGATCTGTTCTGGGGGAATGGAACATATGCGGAAATAGCCGCCGGTCATATGCAGCACCCCGGCACACTCTATTTTCTTGTCCTGAAACCGGATGCACTCGAATAGTTATTATTATTTTAGTCGTGAATTTTATGCATTTTATGTATAAAAATCATCACTCAAAAAAGTGTGAAGTGATCTAAAGTGATCTAAAATGCCTAAAGTTGAGGAAAGCGCTTTCAGCGCAAATCAGTTTTTATTTAAATTGATAGTGCCAAAGGCACATACATTAATCCGCCAAAGGTCGGTGGCGGGTTAACTTTAGCTCACTTTAGTTCACTTCAAATTTTAGTCACTTTCCAGGTTTATCCGGGTGAGTTATTCTTGACTCTTTTTTATAAAACCATTACTTATTGAGACCTTATCAGTTTTGATTAACTTTTTTTCACCATTTAGGAGTTAGATATGTTTGGCATCGGCATGCCGGAAATGGTATTGATCCTGGCAATCGCACTGATTGTTATTGGACCCAAAAAGCTTCCGGATCTCGCGAAATCTCTGGGACGGGCTTTTGCCGAGTTTAGGCGAGCAACATCCGAATTAAAAGAAACTTTGGAAATCGATGATCAATTAAAGGAGGTTAAATCAACCTTTGATCATGTGGGCAAAGAGGTTAAGGAGGCTATGGATGTAAACGTCGATATAACACCCGGAGATCAAAACGTTTCTACGGATTTTGATAAAGAAAAAAATGAAAAACAAATCAGAAATAAAGATTCAGAAAGTCCATTAAGTGATGGATGAACAAGCAAAAATCCCTTTTACCGAACACTTAGAAGAGCTCAGAAAACGTTTAATTATCTGTTTCACAGCCGTGGGTATTGGTTTTGTTTTGTCGTACGGCTTTAAAGAAAAACTGTTTCAAATTTTAACTCGTCCCCTGATACGAGTAATGCAAACCGGCGATAAGCTTATCTTCACCGGTCTTCCCGAAGCTTTCTTTACTTACTTAAAAGTAGCATTTCTTTCCGGCATCATTCTGGCCGCCCCGGTAATTTTCTATCAGTTCTGGATGTTTGTTGCTCCCGGACTCTATGATAAAGAAAAACGGCTTATGGCCCCCATTGTTTTTCTATCCACTTTTTTCTTTGTTGGCGGTGCATTTTTCGGATATTTTATTGTATTTCCATACGGTTTTAAGTTTTTTTTAGGATTTGCCTCTGAAATAATACGGCCGCTTCCCTCCATGCGGGAGTATTTGGGTTTTGCCTCAAAATTATTACTTGCTTTTGGACTTGTTTTTGAACTTCCTTTGATTATTACCTTTCTTGCCAGACTTGGCATGGTTTCCGTAAGCTTTTTAAAAAAAAACAGAAAGTATGCGCTTCTGTTGTTCTTTGTAGGTGCAGCTATATTAACGCCTCCGGATGTAGTGACGCAGATCATGATGGCGTTACCCTTGATGGTACTTTACGAAATAAGTATTATCGGCGCCAGAATTTTCGGAAAGAAGAACTTTGAAAAGGACGATAATGACGATAATAAATAGGAAAATAAAATACTTACATTTAAATCCCACAAAAGGCAATGTTTTTTAAAGATCTCTTTTTATCGTTGACAGAGTTGCATCTGCTTGATAGATAATTTTGCGTATATTAAATTAATTTATAAATTTAAAGGAGGTAAAAGGTGTTTATGAATAAAAGGTATCTTGTGACATTGTTAGTCGCTGTAATAGCTACTCTGTTTGTTGTGGCCGGAATTTATGCCGGAACAGAAGTAAAAGATGAAATTATAATGGAAAACTGTGCCTATGCTAAGCATACCAAGAGCATACAAACTTTTACCCATTTAAAGCACTCCAAGGAATACGCGGAGAAAAATCCTGACCTTTACAAAGCCGGCTGCGGAGAGTGTCACCACGACAAGGACAATAAACCGCTGACCAATCTCAAAGAGGGTGACGATGTACAGAACTGCATCGAGTGCCATAAAAAACCCGGATATATGACAGGAAAGGAAGCAAAGGGGCTGTCAAAGGAACAAAAACGCGAATACCACGCCAACGCCATTCATGATAATTGCAAAAGCTGTCACAAAAAATTCAACAAAAGCAAGAAGTTAAAATCAAAAGATGAGGGTGCGGCGCCTACAACGTGTAAAAAGTGCCATCCCAAAGAGGAGAAATAAACGTTTCGAAGATTCTATCCAGCTTAAAAACGAGAAAATTATAAGTTTTATAATATAGGAATATTTACAAAAGGGTGATCGTCAGATATAAGATGATCGCCCTATTTTTTTGATTTTTTGTAGGCAACAGCATTACGAACCATGGCTTTGGCCCAGGAAGGCGTGCCCAGAGCATGTATGTGGGTATAGGTTGCCAGAACGTTTTTATAACAGACGCCGTCACGATTATTAATAAAACCGGCGCCTCTTTTCATGTTAAAGGCCAGATCTTTGTCCGTGCCCCGCCATTTTAAAACCCGCGAATAGTGAAACTCATGCCCCTTAAGTTGGGTGCCGACTTTAAAATACGGATTGGGTTGCTCAACCGCAACAATTGTGTATCCGTGTCCCTGAGGTTTTTTTGAAAATCCAAATACAATCGGCAGGATCCCGGCCATGGGAAATGACTTTTCATCCAGAACCAGTTCTTCTCCCAAATACATCAGACCGCCGCATTCAGCGTATATCGGAAGACCTTCTTTTGCCAAAGACTTTAATTGGTCTCTGAATTTTACGTTTTGGGCCAGTTGTTGCGCATGGGTTTCAGGGAATCCGCCGCCGATGTAAAGGGCATCTATCGGTGGGATAGTATCGCTGGTAAGTGGACTTATAAATATCGTTTCTGCACCTGCCGCGCCGATTGCTTCGATATTTTCAGGATAGTAGAACTGAAAGGCCGAGTCCTTGATGATACCGATTCTTGGCCGGAGCTGCTGGTCGGAGTCAAGCAAAGGTCCCGTTTCAGGGGGGATGCTTTCTCGAAGTTTTGCTGGAATAGGGAGTGCGCCGGCATCACCGGCAACTGCGGCCAGCGCTTCAAGATCAAGATAGCGTCCGGCTATTTGAGATGCGGCCTTGATGGAATCCTCTGCCCAGCCGTGTTCCGGTGTGGGTAAAAGTCCCATGTGCCGCTCAGGAAAATTTTGCCAGTCGAGCTTTGGAAGAGCACCTAATACGGGAATATCACAGTAGTGTTCAATATTTTTTCGGAGGATTTTTTCATGCCTGGGTCCGGCAACACGATTTAAAATAACACCTTTAATAT
>MAXL01000297.1 GCA_001751005.1 Desulfobacterales bacterium S5133MH16 | reverse complement strand
GTTGAAATAAGGGACCCCAAGGCAGACATCCTCGGCTCCTGCACAAGCTCCCTTGTAGTCGTAAGGGATGGCCCAGACCTTTTTTCCTTCCTTCCGTTTCTGCCTCGCTACCACAAGGGCCTCAGTTGTGTCGATGCCGGATATGACCACATCATGGCCGGTATTAAATAAATTTTGTCCCACCTGGGTCGGGTCTGAGGTTACACCAGGTATGTTAAACCAGAACCCGATCCATGTCACCTTAAAGGACAGATCCTTTGCATTTTTATGGCGTATGTTTTCCCATGCATAGCGAGCTCCCAGATAACAGGATGCGACCAGGCGCCGGGTCTCCCCATTGACAAGAGGGCCAAGGTAGCCGATTTTTCCTGTCTGTGTGGTGAGTGCCGCCGCAAAGCCTGCCATCATCTTTCCATATTCCATGCGGCCCATGACGTTGGACAAATTCTTCGGGGCTTTTCCGGTCAGGACATCATCCCCTGAAACATGGAGGAAGTATGTCTTGGGGTGCATGAGGGCCGCCTCCCTGATTCCGTCTTTCATGTCATCAGAATTGGCGATGATCAGCTTTGCCCCTTTTGAAACCATGTCATCCACTAACTGGGGGATAGTGACACCCTGTCTGTCAACAGGGTTTACCTTATCGATGTAGATCATCTTTGTCCCGGGGAGCTTCTCTTCCACATACTTACCCGCTTCGAAATGGGCCTGGCTCCAGCCGTGGTCATTGTACGGGCCTACCATAAGCATCCCGAATATGAATTTCTTATCCGCTGCGGTGGCACTAAAGGTAATTGTTAATGATAGACAGACACAAATAACCCAAAGATATTTCTTAAACATACTTATTTCTCCTTTTTTAAGATTGGTTTATTGCGAGGGGAGAATAGGAAGAATAGCAAGGATTGTCAACCCAAACGTTGCAGATCAAAACGGTCAGTTGACTATATATCCGACATCTGGTAGCTGTATTTCTGTTGGCGGTATCTGGATGAGAATGGGCACCTCATAACAAGGGATACCATATATTGTGATTTATACTGCTATCGCTTTCAAAAAGCAAGTTCTTAACAAATGAATGCCTTAACTGGTTGAGGACTATTCAAGACGATACCATTTTAATCTTCGGGAATTGTTTAGAGGCGGTTCATGGTCGGAAAAAAGAAAACAATTCTGCATGAAAACAACTCTGGTTGCCAAAAATCAGATCACCGGAGCCAGGATGAAATTGTTTTGCTCAGGCATGCTGAAAAAATCAATGAAACGCTTTTTGAAATTTCCAATGCGGTAAACACCACTTTAAATCTGGAGGATCTTTATCGTTCCATCCACGAGTCTTTGGCTCGAATTATCGATGTCACCAATTTTTTTATCGCCATTGTCGACATCAAAAAACGCATCCTGCATTTTCCCTATCGTGTCGACACAGTGGATAAAGACTACAGTCCGATAGCCGATTTTGACACGAATTCGTCGCTGACCGGTTTGGTCGTATTGCAACGAAGACCTGTTTTGCTGGGGAAAAAAGCACTTGAAGACCGGGCGGCGAAAGGCGGGGTTCACGGTACGGTTCCGGTAATCTGGATGGGAATCCCTTTGATTGTGAAAGATACGGTTATCGGTGTAATGGCGTTGCAAAGTTACACGGATCCTAATCTTTTCGACCATCATGACCTGCAAGTCCTTACAGCCGTTTCTCATCAAATCGCCATAGCGATCGATCGCAAACAGTCTGAAGAAGCGAGAAAAAAAAGTGAAGAAACAAATAGAATCCTGTTTGAAATTTCCAATGCGATAAACACCACTTTGAATCTGAAGGATCTTTATCGTTCCATCCACGACTCTTTGGCTCGAATTATCGATGTCACCAATTTTTTTATCGCTATTGTCGACATCAAAAAACGCACCCTGCATTTTCCCTATCATGTCGACACAGTGGATGACGACTACGAAGCAATAACCGATTTTGACACGGATTCGTCGTTGACCGGTTTGGTTGTGTTGCAACGAAAACCTATTTTGCTTGGGAAAAAAGCACTTGAAGATCGGGCGGCAAAAGGCGGGGTTAAGGGCCCGGTTCTTGCGGTAATCTGGATGGGAATTCCTTTGATTGTGAAAGATACGGTTATTGGTGTGATGGCGGTGCAGAGCTACACGGATCCTAACCTTTACGACCATCATGATCTGCAAGTCCTTTCAGCCGTTTCTCATCAAATCGCCATGGCGATCGATCGCAAACAGTCACAAGATGAACTGCAACATAGCGAGGCGCGATTAAAGGCTATTGTTGAATCCAGCCCTGACCCCATTGTTGTATATGACATTCAGGGCCACCCTCAATTTCTAAACCCTGCATTTATTCAAGTATTTGGATGGTCCATCGATGAACTGCAGGGAAGAAGCGTCCCCTTTATACCGGAAGATCAAAAAGAAATAACAGGTTCGGAATTTGAAAAAATATTCCAAACCCTGGAACCGGTTCGATTTGAGACACAGCGCCTGACCAAGAATGGTGATTTGCGAGACATCCTGATAAGTACCGGGCCGATCAAGGATATCAATGAAAGACCTGCAGGTGTCGTGATTACGCTGACCGATATTACGGAAAGGAATCGGTTGACCGCTCAATTTTACGCTGCCCAGAAGCTGGAATCGATAGGCACATTGGCAGGCGGCATCGCCCATGATTTTAACAACCTTCTAACAGGAATTATAGGGCACGTTTCCTTGATGATAGCCGAGATTGACACGCAACAACACAATATTGAACACTTAAAGGCGATCGAAAGCTACGCCAAGGATGCGACCGATTTAACCAAACAGCTTCTGGGTTTTGCACGAGGAGGAAAATTTGAGGTTAAACCGACGAACATCAATGATCTGATTGAAAAGCAAACCCGCATGTTCGGCCGTACTAAAAAAGAAATTAGAATTCGATGTAAATATAAAAAGAATATCCACTCGGTCGAAGTCGATCGGAGTCAGATTGAACAGGTGATAATTAATCTGTATGTCAATGCATGGCAAGCGATGCCTGGTGGGGGGGATCTGCACGTTCAAACCGCCAACATCACCATTGATGATTCCGGCAGCCAATCCAGCGAGGTTGAGCCGGGGGACTACGTCCAGATTGCTGTAACCGACACGGGTATCGGCATGGATGATTCGATCCGGCGGCGGATTTTTGATCCCTTTTTTACTACCAAGGAAATGGGGAGAGGGACAGGGCTGGGACTTGCCTCTGTTTACGGCATCATAAAAAATCATGGCGGGTTCATTAACGTTCATAGCCAAAAGGATCATGGTTCTACGTTCAACATCTACCTGCCCATTTCTGAAAAAAAAGTCCTTAATGAGGTTGAAACTTCGATTTCATTAATACGGGGTTCCGAGACGATTTTGCTGGTCGATGATGAAAGCATGATCTTGGATATCGGGGGAAAAATGTTACAAAGATTCGGATATCAAGTTCTCGCCGCCCAAAATGGCAGAGAAGCTGTCGACATTTACAGTAAAGCAAAGGATCGGATTGGTCTTGTTATCCTCGATATGGTCATGCCGGAATGGGACGGAGGGAAAACCTTTGACGAACTGACGAAAATCAATCCTGCCGTAAAAGTTCTCTTATCAAGCGGGTACAGCATCAATGGTCAAGCCAAGTCGATATTAGATCGAGGCTGTAAAGGTTTTATCCAGAAACCTTTCGGCCTGAACGAATTTTCCCAGCAAATAAGGAAAGCCCTGGATGAAGAATAGCTGCTCGAATTGCTCTGTTTGGTTGTATCGATCCTGCTAAAACAAAGGGGCCAGTCTACGTTTGACCTTTCTGCTCATTTCACGTCTATTCATAATAAGTATCGACTAATTAATTCACAATTCAACGGTCTGTTGACTATATATCCGACATGCAGAACGTACACCATTGGAGTTACCTGACAAAATTTGTTCATGGCTCCTTTTCGCTCATGCCAGGATTGCAGGTATTCCGTAACGCGATATATCGCATAATAGTCACAAAACTTAATAGAAGGAGTTTGTTATGGACCTAATTAGTTGGAATCCCAGCTTTAATGTTGATGTGGAAGTGATTGATAAACAGCATCAGATGCTTGTAAAAATGATAAACGAGCTTCATGATTCAATGCTTGCCGGCAAAGACAAAGATGTATTATTAGAGATGATTAATCGGTTAAGTGCTTATGCGGCATTTCATTTCGCAAGAGAAGAACATTATTTTGACATATTTGGATATCCTGAAACCGAACTTCATAAAAAACAACATAGCGATTTTGAACTAAAGGTCTCCACGTTTGAGAATGATTTCACTGAAGGCCGACAAAGTCTGTCAATTGAAATAATGAATTTTCTAAGCGATTGGTTAGTAGGTCATATTAAGGGCAGTGACAAGAAGTACGCTCCATTTCTTAAAGAAAGAGGAGTGAAATAATATAGCGGCCAGCTAAAAACGTCACTTATATTGCCGCTCTGCTATTAGCTGACGATTATATGATGTTCTAGAAACCAAAGTTTAGTAGAATATAGTAGGGGCTCCTTGAAATGTTGATTACTTATTTTGCAATAGTTTTAATCAATACTTGGAAGATGCCCCGGAACGTCCACAATCTGTATCATTTGCTGCCGGATTACCATTCGAACTTGGAATCCGACTTATTTGCAATGCGATTGAACCGGAACATATCAAACTGTCCGGCATCAAAGGGCTGCTCTTTGAGATACTTTTGGTAGTGCCAGTCCGCCTCCTCCCAGAAGTCGGGACTGGTTCGCCTGACGACGTACTGTCTTGCAAAATTGTAATAGGTGAGTTTATCCTTAATCTTTATAAAATCCTCTACAAAGTTATGTATCTGATCG
>MAXL01000296.1 GCA_001751005.1 Desulfobacterales bacterium S5133MH16 | reverse complement strand
GCGTCGCGAATTTCGTGGAATGAGGCGTACTTATGTACGCCGCAGTGAACACGAAATGAAGCGCAACGCAGAAATTGGACTTTTTACGAAGCCGTCAAATAAAAAAGGCTGCGAGTGAAACTCACAGCCTTCTAAAAAACCATGAGTTCCATTTTATTTCGCCTACCCATGGTTTTGTGTTATGTCAAGTTCGGCATTTCTTACCTTGCCAGCCCATGGATAGACTTCCTAAAAAAGAAGCCCTCCAGGAAGCTAAAAAAACCAAAGTAAAAAAACCGAGACCTCATCTATGGAACCCTCAATATTTATGTAAAATAACCAATAGTTAACTTGAGCGCTCTATAATGGATAAAAAAATATATGTCAAGCAAAAAGATTTACTCTTTTAAACTTCCCTTAAAATAGGGCGTTCGCTTTTCCAGAAAAGCCGATGCCCCTTCTTTTGCATCCGGGCTTGTGAAACAGAGGGCAAAGGCATCAATTTCTATGCTGAAGCCGGTTGTAAGATCGACATTCATACCGTTGTTAATGGCCTGTTTCGCCGCTCGAAGAGAGACTTTCCCCTTTGAAGCAATGGTTTTTGCAGTCTTGATGACGTCATCCATGAGCTGTTCTTGAGAGCAAACCTTGTTTGCCAGTCCCATGTTTTTTGCTTCTTCAGCGGGAATCATCTTACCGGTAAATATCAATTCTTTGGCCATGCTCCCGCCGACTAATCTCGGCAGCCTCTGAGTGCCTCCAAAGCCCGGAATAATCCCAAGAGTGATTTCCGGCAGACCGAACATTGCGTTTTCAGAAGCGTAGATAAAATCACATGCCATGGCAACCTCACAACCGCCGCCAAGTGCAAAGCCGTTTACCGCCGCGATGACCGGTATGGGCAGCTCCCGGAGTTTATTCATCATGGAACGACCCATCTCGGAAAACGATTTTGCCTTAAGGGGGTTAAATGTTAGGAATTGCTTGATGTCCGCCCCGGCAATAAAAGATTTTTCACCGGCGCCGGTAAGGATAAGCACACGGATGCCCTCGTTTGCATTAACCTCATCAAGGGCATTCGAAAACTCTTTAAGCGCTTCCGCATTCAATGCATTTAAAATTTCGGGCCTGTTGAATGTAATGGTTGCAATGCCATCCCGGATCTTAAAAATAATAGTGTTGTACGCCATGCTTAACCTCCGTATCCCGCCAACCCCTTTTGGCGGCTCTGTTTTAAAAATGCTGTGGGGTTTGTCTCATTGATATACCCCCGAATACCATTTACGATAGCATCGCACATTCGATCCTGATATTTTGAATTGACTAATCTTTTGCAGTCCCTGGAATTGCTGATAAAGGCTGTTTCTATTAAAATGGCAGGCATCTGGGCGCCCAAAAGAACATAAAACGGCGCCTGTTTTACGCCTTTATTTTTTATCCTGCTGTAGCTCCTTTTCAAATCTTTACACATGCACTTCTGGACATGGGCCGCCAGGCGACTCGATTCATTGATCTTGGCATTTTGCATAAGATCGCTTAAAATCGTTTGAAGGTCGCTGATGTTCTTTGTTGAAGTGGCATTTTCCCTGGCGGCCACTAAAATAGCATCATCATCTGTTGCCAGATTCAGGAAAAAGGTTTCAATGCCGTATGCCCTTCTATCCCTTGCGGCATTGGTATGAATCGAGATGAAAAGGTCTGCGTTTTTTGTGTTGGCGATTGCTGTTCGTTCCTCAAGGGTAAGATACCGATCTCTCGTACGAGTCATGACGACATCACAGTGTAATTTTTCGCGGATTTTTTTGGCAAGCCGCCTTGCAAGTTTCAGGACAACATTTTTTTCGTGAACACCCTTTAAATAACCGGGAGCTCCATAATCGCGCCCTCCATGACCCGGATCGATAACAATCCGTCTTACTCCAAGGGAGAGCTGCTTTGCCAGAGCGCCTGGTGCAATCTTACCACCTTTTTTATCTCTCTTTACCAACGTTCCGGTTGCCCTGGCCGTCTTTCCCCAGACATCTATGACTATCCTGAAGGGATTCTTTAAGGAAAATATCTTGTAAGTTTTAAAAGATTCAATATCAACAACAACCCTGACCATATCCGATGTGTATTGCCCTGCACGCACGTCGCTGAGCAGGTTGTCATTGATCGGAATATATTTTTTAATATCTTTTCCCAGTCTGCTGTTGTTTAAATCCACATACAAACGGTGGGGTTTCTTGATTGCGGTATCCTTTTTCAGGAGTCTGTGTGAATATGATATCTCACTGTCCGCATCGATTACAACACGGGTGTAGCTCGGGTTGGACCAGAACCTGAGCCCCACAACCATCCCCGTGTTACCTTTAGAACCTTTGACATCCGTTTTAACCGGGGTTTTGGCATAAGAGAATTTTTTTATTTGCTTTGCGATGTCATCTTCCGCCGGCATGACATGGCTTGGTTTGCGGATTTTGCGTTTGGATGCGGTCTTTGGAACCCCTTTGGGGAAGAGATTGAGCAGGGCGTTTTCAGCCTTGCGTTTGTATGAGCTTTTTGGATAACCCTTGATAATCCGCTTGTAAATATCGAGAGCAGCTTTTTTATCAGATGCCTTGAATGAACGCCGGTAAAGCTCCTGATACAGCGTCCCGGACATATAAAGCCCGGCAGCAGCCCATGGACCGGAAGGGTTATGCCGGTAAACCGATTGAAACTTTTCGATACATCCAAGCCAGTAACATCTGTATTTCTGTTTTTTTGGACTGTGGCGAAGTTTTTTGTAACAGGCTTCGGCCCGGTAGTACTTTGTTTTTGCAATATCTGCAGATGACGAGCGCGGCCACATCACGGAAAGGATACAGCACGCAAGCAAACAGAATAAAAATGTTTTTTTGTAATTAAATAACAACGGTCTTTGCCTTTTCCTTTAATTCGTCCAGACAGTTTAAAGCGTCCAGAGGCGTCATTTTCGAAATATCAAGCTTTTGCAGCTTTTCTATGACAAATTGATCCGGTCTGGAAAAAAGATTAAGCTGCACCTGCCCCTTTTTTAAAACATCACCGTCTTCCGCCATAAAAGCCGGGCTTTTCAAATTGTGTTCACCATTTTCTATATTGTAAAGAATCTTTTTGGCTCGCCGGATCACGCGGTCGGGAATACCGGCAAGCCGGGCAACCTGTATTCCATAACTTCGATTGGTACCGCCTTGCACAAGCTTTCTTAGGAAAATAATTTCGTCATTCCATTCCTTTACCGCAATGTTGTAATTTTTTACCCGGGATTTTAAACGTGCAAGCTCCGTGAGTTCATGGTAATGGGTGGCAAAAAGAGTTTTAACTCCCCTGCCCTTTAAGTCATGCAGGTATTCCGCCACGGCCCACGCGATGCTGAGCCCGTCGAACGTGCTGGTTCCCCGCCCGATCTCATCCATAATCACCAGGCTCTTGCGGGTGGCGCTGTTTAAAATATTGGCGGTCTCCTGCATCTCCACCATGAATGTGCTCTGTCCCTGGGAGAGGTTGTCCAGAGCGCCCACCCGGGTAAATATCCGGTCCGTAACACTCATGGAGGCTCTGGCCGCAGGTATAAATGAACCCATCTGGGCCATAATGACCATAAGCGCAACCTGTCGTAGAACGGTGGATTTGCCGGCCATGTTGGGTCCGGTTATGATGAGTATCTGATTTTCAGTATCGTCAATACTGATGGTGTTGGGTACGAATCGTTCTCCGGTAATCATTTTTTCCACCACCGGATGACGTCCCTCTTCAAATAGAATATAGTCCTGGGTATTAAATTCCGGCCTGTGGTAGTCATTTTGATCGGCGATTTCAGCCAGGTTCAGCAGACAGTCCAAATCGGCCAAAAATTGGGCAATCTGTTTAATGGCAGTGTTATTCTTTACAACCTCGTCTTTTATTTCATTAAATATTTCATATTCAAGCACGGCTCTTTGGTCTTCGGCGCCCAAAACTTTTGATTCAAATGTCTTTAACTCATCCGTGATGTAACGTTCTGCATTAACCAGGGTCTGTTTGCGGACATAATGCAGGGGAACATCTTTTGAACGTGCCTTTGGGACCTCGATAAAATACCCGAATACCTTATTATAGCGCACTTTGAGCGCATTGATTCCGGTGGCCTGCTTTTCCCTGGCCTCAAGCCTGGCAAGCCACTCTTTGCCATGCCGGCTGACGGCGATCAGTTCATCGAGTTCCTGATGGTATCCTTTCTTAATGATACCGCCTTCATTGATGGTATGGGGAGCATCTTCCCGGATCGACCGTTCGATCAATTCCGCCAGTTCACACAGGCCGTCTATATCCTGATTACATGTAAACAGTTTCGCTTTTAGATGGGAAAGCAGAGACCATATACCGGGCAGACTGTTAATGGAACGCTTGAGCGCGACAAGATCCCTGGCATTGGACTGCCTCATGGCGATTTTGCTCCCGAGGCGTTCAAGATCATAAACCGATTTTAAGAGTTCCCGGATATTCTTTCGAACCTGAATGTTTTCCTTTGCTTCTTCAATAGCATCCTGTCTGGACTGAATCTTCAGAATATCCATAAGCGGATATTTGATCCACCGTTTAATCTGTCTCCCTCCCATGGCGGTAACCGTTTTGTCCATAATTCCCAGGAGCGTCCCCTGCCCGGATCCTGTGCGAATATTCTTGACCAGTTCAAGGTTCCGACAGCTTAACTCATCAACCAGAAGATAATTGCTCAGTGAATACGTTGTTATGCCGGTGAAATGCTCTACTTTCTGTCTCTGGGTTTCCCGGACGTAGAAAATAAGTGCTCCGGCCGCACGCACACCGGTTTTTAAATGTTCGCAACCGAATCCTTCAAGGGAAAGGGTGTTGAATTGATCAATAAGCCGTTCCCGTGCCCTGCTGCGTTCGAATGCACTGTCTTCTAAAAAGGTTATGGATTTTTCAGGCAGTGCTTTTATAATAGATAAAAGAAAGGAATCATTTCTTGAAGATTCGGGGAAGAGAACTTCTCTTGGCGATATACGGAGGACCTCATCAACAACAGCGTGCATATTTTCAGATTCGGTCACCCTAAAATTGCCGGTTGAAATATCTAAATAGCTCAGTCCGGCGGCATCATTATCATAGACAACAGCAAGAACATAATTATCCGTCTTTTCATCAAGCAACTCATTATCGACGATCATCCCCGGTGTAACGACCCGGACCACATCCCGTTTGACCAAACCTTTTGCCTGGGACGGATCTTCTATTTGGTCACATATTGCGACTTTGTATCCCTGGTCAATGAGGCGGGCGAGATAGTTCTGCGCGGATTTATACGGTATGCCGCACATGGGAATCGGGAATTCGTCTTTCTTGTTCCGTGAAGTTAAGGTTATCTCAAGAAGCCTGGAGGCAAGTTCGGCATCCTCAAAAAACATTTCGTAAAAATCTCCCATACGGTAAAAAAGTATCGCATCAGAGTACTTTTCCTTAATGGAGAGGTACTGCTTTATCATGGGAGTCGTTTTCGAAACACTCATATGGCTAAGTTGGTTCTTTGGGTTCGGCCTTATGGTCCGAAGAACCGCTTTGTAATGATTCCACCTCTTTTTTTAGTGCTGCAATTTCTTCCAGCTGGGAAGTGGCTGCTGCGTTTAAATTTTTTATTGTTCTTTTCGATTTGAACCGTTCGGAAAGACTGATAAAATAGGCAATCAAAAACCCGGTTAGAAAAAAAACGAGAAAAAAGAGTGCATTGGGCAGTTCCATTGTATGAAACGGTTCACCGTACAAAAGATCTATTTGAAGAACTTGTTTTGCCAACAAATAATCCTTGTTCGAGAAAAAAATAATTGCGATAAAGCCTATAATAATTACCCAGAGAACGATCTTAAGTTTTTTCATAGTTGTCTCCTTCAATATCAGATTGTTATATCTAGTTTATCAAAGTAAGGCTTTAAATTGTTGTAGGTGATTATTAAATGCTCCGGAATAACACGTACATCGGCAAAAACAGTTAACGCATTTGTATCGCCAAACCAGCGGGGAACAATATGAAAGTGGAGATGTTCTTCAACGCCGGCGCCCGCCACTTTCCCCAGATTAAGTCCAACATTAAACCCGTCGGGGTTCATCACTTTTTTTAATATTCCCATAGATTGTTCAACGGTCTTAAGAAGATCCCCCATTTCGCCTTTGCTGAGCTGATCCAGAGAGGAAATATGTTTGATCGGCGCCACCAGAAGATGGCCGTTAATATAAGGAAATTTATTCATAAGAACAAGGGTCGCCTTGCCCTTGTAAAGGGTCAGATTGTCCTGTTCTGAAAGCGCCTTGCAAAATATACAGCCGTTCTCTTTATCGCCAAGAATATATTCCATGCGCCATGGAGCCCACATGGTTTTCATTATTAATCCTCCTAATTAAAATCGAAAATAATATAGTCATTGGTCAATTGTCATTCGTCAATTGTCATTCGTCAATTGTCAATAAATTCTCTACCCTTTTCAAACCCAAAACTCAACCCTTTTCTATTTTAGGCGTACAACCTCCAGTTCACCCCACATGCCGATCTCACCTCCCACAATCACAACAATCCCGCCAACCCCTCGGATATTTTTACCGAAATCAATTGCAGACCCGATATGCGCTTTTGACGTTATCTGGTTGCCGATGGACGTTGCAGCGGCATCGGCAAGTGAACAGGAGCGGGACAGCACACAGACGGCGTCCGCTTTCCCGAAACTTAGCGAGTGGCCCACGGTGCCTGATGATGTGCATACGGATAACGGTTTTTTCCCCGGATCCACACGCAGGCCCATGCCCAGACTCATCGGAGAATTACCGGCAAAAATACCGATGGTAACCGGGCCGTTTGTTTTGAGAAAGATGTCCCCCCCGTTTTCCACAACAATTTCATCGGTATGCATCAATAGATCGTTTCCCACGTGCTCGGCAATTGCACCGGCAACCGCCGCCATGGGACCGACGCCGGCCTTTTCACCCGATGATGCCATGTCGTTTATGATAATGGGCGCCGGGCCGCTGACCCGCCACGGCTTCAACGTGTTTACGAATTCAGGGTGTCTTTTTATATAAGCCTCGATAACCCCTCTGTGCTTGAGAATCAGTTCCCTGGTTATGTCCTCGAGCGGTTTGACCGCATGCACAAACAGATCTGTTTCCTTAACGGCCACCCTGAAAGCAACCAGATTCTCTCTGGCCGTCAGATTCCTGTACGATCGTTTTTGATACATCCCCAGTCAATTATTACCCTCAGAAAAGATGGAAAGATCAATTAAATCACAAATTCCAAGCACCAAATTCCAAATAAATCTCAAACTCCAAGTTCCAAACCGGTTCAAAGCGATTGTTTTTTTTGTTTGGTATTTGGAATTTCGGTCATTGTAATTTGCCTGCCCTGTTAAATAAATCGTAGATTTAATGCGAAGCATTATTTAACAGGGTAAATGATTTGGGATTTGTTATTTGGAATTTCTATTAAGTCAATTACTTCAAACGGATACCATTATTTGAACTCGGTTTTCGGACGCATATTTTCCGGGCACTGTCTCAAAAAATAGTGATCCGTCATCCCGGCAATGAAATCCCTGACAATTTCCTCTTTGCGATGGTTTTTAATATAATTTTCAGACATATCTTCCAGAAAACCGGTAAATATTACTGACATTCGATTTTCAGTTTCAATATCATCAAGGTATTTTTCAAAAAGCATTGCAAACAGCTTTTTTATGAGGCCCGTATGTTTTTTGATTTCCGGATTCATGTAAATACGCTCAAGGTTAAAATCCTTGAGCCGTTTTAAGGCATCCGACACTTCCGGGCTGAACGCAACATAGCTGTTTTGAAAGCTGTTTGTGATAATATCAGTTACAAGATTATAGACGATGGTTCCGTTGGTATCCCCGAGGATACCCACGCTGTCCTTGGGAAGTTCAGATCTTTTGATTATTTTGAGCCGTATGGCATCTTCTATGTCACGACCGATGTAACTGATGGTATCTGCCATCCGGACAACACACCCTTCCAGGGTCATGGGTATAAGCTTGACCCAGGGATCATCCTTTTTGGCGAACATCTCTTTTTCTAATGTTTCAAATATCTTATTTCTCTCTGGTTCAAGTATCCGGTTATGGATTTCTCCGTCATGGCAGAGAATACCGTCCAGAGTCTGCAGACAAAGATTCCATCCTTTGCCTTTACATTCCACCTTGTCCAGAAAATGAACACTCTGAACGTTATGCTGAAAATAACCGATACCATTTGACCGGCAAAGTTCTGATAAAAACCTTTCACCGTCATGCCCGAACGGTGTATGCCCGATATCATGGCCCAGAGAAATAGCCTCAATCAGATCCTCGTTCAATCCCAGATAACGACCAATGGTCCTTGCAATTTTCGATACCAGTTGAACATGGAGCACACGGTGGGTAATATGATCATTGTGTATCAGATAAAAGACCTGGGTCTTGTCGATATATCGCGTGTAGGCTCGTGAATGCAGAATCCGATCCGCATCCACAGAAAATATCTGGCGGTACCCTTGTTCTAAACGAACCTCATGAACCCGTCGCACGCCTGCTGAACTCAACGTTGCAATGGGGGATAACATTTCGGTTTCCCGCTGTTTCAGGGCTACACCTAGAGTGTCGAGGTTTTTTTCTTTAAATCTTACCATTTTCTATCATGCTCTCCATGAGTTTAATGTAATCTATCCCTGCCTTTCTGAATCCTTCTTTACCGAATTTCATATTGGCTTCAAGAACATACAGATCTTTGTCATGCTCGATGATATCGATACCAACATCATCCCACCGGCATCTCCGGGCGGTATCAAGAGCAAGATCAAGAACATTTTTTGGGACAGGATCCAGACTGATGGTTGCACCGACAGCAACGTTGCTTCTAAATTCACCCGAAGGCGCAATACGCCAGTAGGCATGAACTACCCGATCTCCTATAACCACAACCCGTATATCGCGGTCGGACGGCAGGTATTCCTGAATATAGGCAACATTCGACAGTATGATATAGGCATCAAGTTCTTTTTGACTCCGGATAAGGTAAACCCCCCTTCCCATGGCCGATCCCCGTGGAATTTTAGCGATAAAAGGAAATTTAAAATGATCGCAAATAGAGTTTTTCTGGCGTTTTCCATAAAACACCCGAGTCTTAGGATGCGGTATTTCGAGAAGATTAAACAGGGCGGTTTGCTTGATCTTGTCCTGAACACACTTATAATTATGGTAACTGGGAAAGGTTTTTTTTCCCATGGCATCGAACAGTTCGGCATAGAAGGTGGTCGGATAGTATATCTTTTCGGCCTTTCTGATAAGATCCGCATCCGTATGGCTGTAATCGGAAAAATTAGGTCGCACCCCCAAGGTTACAACATTTTTACAGTTTTTAAGCCGTGCTTCAAGGGCGATGACTTTTTTAATGGTTATCATAACGGTCAAACAGCCTCATGATGATATCGTGGCTCCGTTCGGTATGACTTCCCGGCCAGTATATTCGCCGGCATCGTCCGCATATCTGAAAAATATCGCGGGTTTGCCAGATAAAGTCGGGCACATCCCCCCGCACAGAATCCTTGTCAACCGGTTGGATGCAGGTGTTACACCGGATGCATCGTGAAAACGGACGCGTATCCGTATAAATAATGCCCAGCGTGTCGATCACCTCTCTGAGCTGCTCAAAGGGAATGTTAGACGTGATAAATATAAACTCTTGCGGCAATTTGCCGTCCCGGACACGCTCGGTGCGGGTGAGCAGAATACGGTTTTTCCTCCCCGAATCAATGGATTTTTTCGTTGAAAAGCCGGGTTCATAAGATGTATCAAAGCCAAGAATCCGCAGCCATTTTGCCAGTTTGCCCAGCGTCGGCTCCGCAGCGAAGCATATTTCACTCTCGTTGTTCATTGGTCACTGACACCTGTACCCCGATCTAATAATCAATAATCAATTGTTAATTATTAATTGTTAACCGTTGTTTATTAACCATTATTTATTGAACCCTAAACCCATTAAAAGCTTTTTTACTCCGGCGGCGTTAACACAAACATTGACGGAGAAACCGAAACACCGGCCCAGTATCTGTCCACATCAAGCTGAAAACCGGAACCGTCATCGGTTGTAAGCACCAGACGGGAAGGGACCCTGTATCCCTCTATATCCTGCATTGTTTTAAATTCCGCACGATATTTCAGATCGCCGGTTAAATAAAAAATTTCCACCTTACGCACCTGTTTTCTGCTCGCATCAAGGTATATCTTCTGACAAGTATTGCCCCATCCTTTTTTTAGAACCAGGATATATCCATGCTCATGTGCGCAAGGCTCCTCTTGATTCGATAACGCAGTGCGGCAACTTGACGGACTACCGGACATGGGACCGGGAGAACCATTTCTTAGAACAACTGCAGAATCATAATTATCAACAGAAACGCGGCCGGCCAGAAGATTAACAATATCGCCGGATGTTACGGGTATTGAGAAGAATTTTTTCATTGTGGAATCTCCGGAGTGCTGTTTATAAAATTTACCCCGTGTATGATTCACAAGATAGATCCACTGGCCGTCAGATGCAACGCTTACCACAGGCTGTCCTGAAACGCTTCGGAGTGCAATACGGAGTCTGTCCGGTACCGATCCTGCCCAAGCGACCCGGGTGGTCAGATCTTTTTTTTTATTTTCCCAAAATGTTATCCTGCCGATACCTTTGAAGGTTTTGAGATGAAGATTTTGATTTTTCAGATAAGAAACAATCTCCCCGGCTTCAGATAAGGTCTTTAGATCACCGGAACCACCGGGAACCACCGGAGCAATTGTGCTGCAGGCCGAGAAAAAAAAGACACCGATAAAAAGGGTTATTGCAAGGTGCCGGGTGCATACTGGGTATTTCATTTTCCGGATAATCCCTGTATCTTTTTTTCAAGATCATCTGTATCTTTTTCTTTTTTCAACAACGAACGTCTGTAGAATTGAAGCGCTTTTTTCTTATCACTTATCTTCAGGTATGTATCTCCCAAATGCTCCAGGATAATCGGGTCGTCAGGCACCAGACTTACGGCCTTTTCCAGGTATTTCAAGGCCTTGGTGAAAAGCCCTTTCTTATAGTATACCCACCCCAGGCTGTCTGTAATATAACCGTCATCAGGCTTTTGTTTTAAAGCCGCCTTGATAAGACGTTCGGCCTCATCCAGATTCTCCCCAAGCTCTGCATAGGTATAACCAAGATAATTCAGTGCATTGGCATCTTTTTCGTCAAGATGTATCACCGTCTTCATTTCTTCTATGGCAGCTTTTTTCTTTCCCCACTTGTCATAAACAACACCCAGTCGAAAACGGAGTTTGGTATTTTCAGAATCAATTTTGAGTCCCTGTTTAAGAACGTCTTCAGCTTTTTGGAATTCCCCCGTATCTTCATAAAATGAGCCCAGATAGAGTAAAATCTCAGGGTCATCAGGCATTTTTTTAATAACATCTTTTAAAAAATCTATGGCTTCCTCATTTTTTTTCTGTTCCTGGTATAAAAATGCAATATGAACCACGGCTTCCTTATAAAAGCTGGAATCCGTCGCCACCTTTTTAAGATGCATAATGGCTTTGTCTTTATCTTTTTTCCCATCAAAGACAATTCCTGTAATGTAATGAAGATCGGAACTGTCCGGCGCACCCTTTAACATGCCTTCAAGGATGATGACTGCGGCATCATATTGCTTTGGGTTTAAATATCGCTTAACCACCTCTCTTATTACTTCCTGTTCCGTAATACTTCTTTCACCCAGATCCTTAAATATTTTTTCTGCGGCCTCTGTCATTCCCTTTTCATGATAATAAGATCCGAGTTCCATGGCGGCTCTTATATTTTTGGAATCCTTTTTCAAAAGCTCCCGGTATAACTGAATAACTTTCTTTTCTTTGCCCAGAGTTTTGTACAGGTTTATCAGCTCATAACGCGGTTCCTCGAGGTCGGGATTCATTTCTAAAGTTTTTTTATATTCTTTTTCAGCTCCGGCAGTATTATTCTGCTCTGTGAATATTTTTGCTATAAAGAAATGCCCCACGTATGATTCGGGAAAGTTTTGAACAAGTTGATTATAGATCTTTAATGCCAGGTTCAGTTTCCCTTCCTGCATATACAGACCGCCTAAAAGCAAATATATATTTTCTTGCTTCGGATCCGTGGCAATAATTTTTTCATACACCGCTTGTGCGTCATCAAGCTGGTCGAGTTCCTGCTTGAGCCTTCCATACATGATAAGAGCGTTAAGGTTGTCAGGTTCTTTTTCTATAATCTTTTCAACGATATTTAACGCCTTCTGCTTCTCTTTGATATGAAGGTAAAGGATCGCAAGCTCCAATCGCAGATAGGTAGATTCAGGATCTGTTTCAATCGCTTTATTTAGATACTGAATCGCTTTATCGTAGTTGCCTGTTTTCCGCTGCAACTGTGCCTCTGTAAAGTAGTAATATCGGCTCTCCGGCGCAAGCGAGTCTGTCGCCGTCTCGTCCAGGCTTTTATCTAATGGCTGAGCCGCCTTTTTATAAGGAAAACAACCGGAAAAAACTAGAATGACCATAACAGCAATGATCAGATTTAATAATTTAGATTTCATTTAAACGTCCTAAGCCGGATAAACCGGAAAAGTGACTAAAGTGAACTAAAGTTTGAAGTGATCTAAAGTTAAGGAGTTGCTACGCTCCAGCTTTTATATAAATTGGCAATATTCCTTAACTTTAGGCACTTTAGATC
>MAXL01000295.1 GCA_001751005.1 Desulfobacterales bacterium S5133MH16 | reverse complement strand
GGGAGATTTTTTTTAAGGTATCGCTCGTTATAATGGTTCAGAGATGTCTATTCCTGTTTTGCAATTAAACCTGGAATTGCGTAAGTATATTTTCTATGAATAATCAATGCAGCAAAACGCGTGAGCCGGGATTGCCGGCCGTGGCGGCAATTTCGGTGCTGTGCGTGCTTTTTGGATCCAACGCAATTGCAATAAAGATGAGCTTTGCCGGTTTTGGACCGTTTACAGCCGCCGGGCTTCGTTTTGCCATGGCATCTGCGGCGATTTCACTGTGGGCAATGGCCACGGGACGCCCGTTTGCAGTTAAAAAAGAACAACGTGTTCACCTTCTTGTGCTATCGATCATCTTTACGGTGCAGCTGTCCCTGTTCTATTTCGGCCTTTCCATGACAAATGCATCCCGCGGAATATTGATCTTAAACTTTCAGCCGTTTGTCGTGCTTATCCTGGCCCATTTTTTCATCCCGGATGACAGCATCTCAAAAAAGAAGACCGCTGGTCTCGTACTCGGGTTTGCAGGGGTGTCTTTTGTGTTCCTGGATCGTGTCGGGGCATCGGCGGGTATCCGAACCGGTGATTTTTTCATCCTCGGCGCAACCATACTCTGGGGTATCAATGCCGTATACGTCAAACGCATTGTTGACGGATTCCGGGTGTTTCACATTGTCCTTTATCCCATGCTTTTCTCTGTTCCGTTGTTCCTTTTGGAGGGTTTTGCATGGGATCCGGTGATGGTAGGGCAAATTGATTTGATCGCACTGGCCGCCCTATTGTACCAGGGGCTGGTAACCGCCGCATTCGGGTTTGTGGTCTGGAATTATTTTCTCAAGATTTACGGCGTGGTTACGGTCCATTCATTTATCTTTATCATGCCCATGTCCGGCGTGCTTCTGAGCGGGCTTATCCTGGGAGAACCGATCACAAAGAACATCCTTGTCTCTTTGGTCCTGATCGGATCCGGGATTTTCGTCGTCAACTACAAGCAAAAAAAAATCATCCCATCCGTACAGATGAGCCGAAATGTCTAGAATGAGAGTGTGGAGAAGGACTTCCCCCTCCAAGCATACGGATGATCAGCACAGCGTGGAAGCTGATGCAGGTCGTTATGTCCGCAAAATCAATTTGACAAATCAAGGTTTAAGTACTACTATGTAATACATTGCAGTTAAATTCGTTCAGAAGGAGACAAAATGGCGATTACAAGTATTAGACTCCAATCCGATATTGAACCAAACCTTGAGAAATTGGCAACCAAATTACATCGGAGTAAAAACTGGTTAATCAATCAGGCAATTCGTGAATATATAGAAAAGGACCAAATAGAATCAAAACGTTGGGAAGAAACACTGCTAGCTTTAGAGTCTGTTAAGAATGGCAAAGAAATTCCAGAAGAAAAAGTTGATATTTGGTTACAAAGCTGGGGAACAAAAAATGAAGAACAAGCTCCTGAGCTATGAAAATAATTTATACACCTGAATCAGTTGGTGATCTTAAACGATTAAGAGAGTTCATCGCAACTGAAAATCCGAACGCAGCTGCAAGAATAGCAAAGGCTTTACAGACCGGCATCAAAAAACTGAAAACCTTTCCCAAGCTAGGAATAGATGTAAAGAAAGCTGAATCTGAATTAATTAGAGATTTAGTTCTCGGTGACTACATAGTCCGATATCTCTTACTCGAAGAGACAATATACATTTTGCGGATTTGGCATCAAAAGGAAGACTGGAAAAAAACATAACCAATCGCATACACGCAGACCGCGTTTAGCGCCCGGTTTTTCATTCTCACCCTCGTCGTTCGGCGGGTCATTATATAGATCGAAAGTAGCTAACATCTAAATACGAAAGGAGACCTCATGGCACATCCAAAAGTTAGGGCCGCAGGTAAGGACCGCGTATTAAATGTCAGACACGATGCTCCGGATATCAGGGACCGGTACTACGAACCAGCTCTTATACCCCTGGCCCGGGAGTTGGATCACAGCAAACCGGAGACTGTCCTGGATCAGGGACAAGAGGGCGCCTGTACCGGATTTGGCCTGGCGGCCGTCATCAACCATTTAAAATACCACCGGGATGAGCCGGATATGGTAAGTGCAAGAATGCTCTATGAAATGGCCCAGAAGCACGATGAATGGCCGGGAGAAGATTATTCAGGCTCAAGTTGCCGCGGGGCTATCAAGGGCTGGAAGAATATGGGTGTCTGTGGTGATGAAATTTGGCCCTACGACACAAATAACCCCGGCACATTAACCATAACCAAGGTGCAGGACGCGCAGGCCACCATTCTGGGGGCCTATTACCGGCTCCGGGCCAACCTCAACGATTATCATGCCGCCCTGAATGAAACCGGGGCCATCTATGTTTCGGCAACGGTTCACAACGGCTGGAACAATCCTCAAAAAGAGAGTGACGAAAAGCACGCAATAATTAATCAAAGTACTGAGATGATCGGGGGGCACGCCTTTGCCATTGTTGGCTATAACGAGTTTGGTTTTATCGTGCAAAATTCCTGGGGAAACAATTGGGGAACCGAAGGCTATGCCATCTGGACCTATGAAGACTGGTATACAAATATTTCTGACGGCTGGGTTTTCCGCCTGGCGGTTTCGACTCCAAAAGTATTCGGATTAACCACAAGATCCACCTACACTGACCAGTCGAAGTTTGGCGGTTAAGCCCCAAAACGTATTGATATCGCCGGTCACTTTGCTCATTTTGACGATGGCTCCCTCAAGGACAAGGGCGACTACTGGAG
>MAXL01000294.1 GCA_001751005.1 Desulfobacterales bacterium S5133MH16 | reverse complement strand
GCCGGTAATGTCGTCACGCTTCAGTCGTTTGCGGGGTTTCATTTGACGCACACCGCCGCGTAGCGGAACGCCGTCGGCCTCGATTACAAAATCTTCGCGAAAGAAAGATTCCAAGCGCTGGGCTAACGGATATGGATCGAACCCCAGTTTTTCGTAGATACCGTCGGGAAGGATGTTCTTGAAGACGGGGATATCGCCCATGCCGATTTCCAGTTCCACCCGGACAGCTTCTTGCCCGATATAAACCTCAGCAATCGTGGAAGCCTTCATGGCCTGTGAAACCATGAGGGCATCCCCAAAGAGACCCAGAGGCATGAATGCTAAAAAAAACACCCAACGTACTTTAATAATAAACATGCTTGAGCTTAGGCAATGCTACTTCTGAACGCAACTCACTGTAGAAAAAGAACCCGAGCTGTTCCGGCTCTGCTTGATAAGTGAACCGTGGACCCCGCGCATACTCAGTAATTAAAGCGCAGACCAATTCCAACGCCCCAGTCATATGGCCGGTCCGTTCCGATGCCGAACAGGCCATCCACATACGTGCCGAACGATGGCGAAAACATTTTCCCAAGCTGCAGTTCCGCTGACGCGGGGATGACATCATTTTCCCAGTCAAAGGGAATCTTCGCGTCGAGCTTTCCCCAAAAGTCATTCGGAAGCGACTGAATGGCAATCAATCGTACAGAAGTCTGGTTCACATCGGGACCGTTGTATTCCACAAAGTGCTGCAGCAGCGGAACCAGCACCGTGTTTCCTTTCACCAACGCCAGACCGGCCAACGGCGCGATCTGATCCGAACCGGTTCCAATACCTTCATCTTCGTTCCCGAAACCGACAATCCACTCGGCACCGACGGCCAGTTTATACTTCCATGAACCCCATTCCCCAGCGGTCGGGAAATAAATGGGTTTTACATGAAGGGTCTCCAAGCCACTCTCACGAGTACCGATAACATCCGTGTCCCAATAGTGGAGTTCATACTTGAGTTTCAATTTCGGTGTCAGCATGTAGGCCCCGTCCGCCCACAAGTCATATCGCTCAGATGAACCGTCCAAATCGAAGTACTGCAAACGCACGTCCGTGTTATTGACCGCAGCCAAAGGGTTCGAGGCATTCTCTTGCCCGATTGCTGCCCCGGATAGAAAGGCCAGAATCAAATTGGATAAAAAATATTTTTTCATAATCCTAAATGGGAGAATAGTTGCGTTATTATCTCTATTGGTTTGATGTTTCAGGCGATGAACATCCTGAAACACCTACTGCTAAGATTAGAACATAGAGATGTTTTATACCTCTCCCAGCTTAGTATTCACGTTAAGTGGGTTCCCCTTTGCTGGCAACCGCAGCAAAGGGGACGGCTGATATTATTCGCTTCCAGGGAGTTTGATATTAGTACCGTGCTTCTTGTTCATTTCGTCATAAATAGGCTGAACGATTTCAGGAAAGGCTTCATGACCAGACAGAATGAAGTCGGTCATTGGTATCAACAAACTCGTATTCGGTGCGTTCTTTTCCTTTAGTGGAGCTGGAGGGAAAATGTCTTCATCAAATGAAGACATGCGAACTCGGATGTCTTCTTTCGTTACATTGAAAACCATATAATCCTTAGCCAAAGCCAACGGGCCATCATAGGTCTTGCGGACAGCTTCGCGGGCAATGGGTTCTGTATCAAAGTCATTCTGAAAATGATACCCTACCGCCATTCTAGGCCGGACCAATGACATCACTTTACCGAACTGTTGCGGAGACGTATGTGCCTGAGTGCCGACCAACAGCGCTTCAGCTGGAGAGAATCCCTGTTTGGCGACCAACAGCGATGGCTCAAGAAAACATTCATGAATCGCCAAGTCTGCCCCCTTAGCGTATTCGATGTACCATTTATTCGGAGCCGTATCCCCACCGTAGATAAATTTCAGACCATTCCATTCCAATGAGAAACTGACAGAACCATCAATCGCGTGAATGGCAGGAAAACTTCGGATAACCACTCCGTTTTCTTCAAAGATGATTTCGTTATCTCCAGCATATGGAAATTCAGTAATCTCCAGCTGCCCGCCCCTGAAGTCAATAACACCGGCACGGGTCCCAATGTCCCAAGCATACATATTCTGCATCATCTCCATCGCATAATCCGTACCCAGTTCCTTTGTAGGCCCGCTCGGTCCCCAGATTCGTAGAGGAGTCAACCGATTCATCGTAGTACCGCCCAACCAGAATGAAGGCAGGTCTCCATAGTGATCCACATGAAGGTGACTGATAAACACTTTATCCATGTAGTCGTATGGAATTTTCTGTGCGGAAATCCGTTCATGACTGCCAGCACCAATATCAAACAGGAATTTATCCCCATTACCCAGCTCCACTAAAAAGCAGGCCGCAGCCTGTTTCGGCCTTGGACTAGGCATCCCTGTCCCCAACGCCACAATCCGCATTTCATCGGGATGGATGGCTTCTGTTCCAGGATAATAGACCTTGCGGTTTTCTTTTATACCCACCGGTGAAATCTGCTCCGTTGATAAAGAAGATTCAGCGGCATTAGCCTCACTTATCAAGTTTAACTGCCGCCCTTCACTGCCATCCTTATTCCCCCACAGATAAAGCATTGACCCTGCAATGACGACGGATGTAATCACCAGTATTCTCTTTGTCATATTCATGAACTTCCTCCTTATACATTTAAGCGCCTTTGTCGACAGCGCCAATCACTGAATCCTAATCTACAAAACCTCTCATTTTACTACTTCCTCTTTCTACTTTTTCGATGTTTGGAAAACCGCCTCCCACTCATCCTTCGTCATTTGTTTATGCATCGCATCGCGTGCATCAAGGATCAACTGCGAGACTTCTTTTTGGTCTGCCTTGAGCTGCGCCGTAGCGGCATCGAAATCCGTGGCAACTGAATGGAAGTCGGTATGCACCGCAATCAGATCCTCGAAATGGACATCAATCTGTTTTTCCAATGTCTGTAGATTACTGGACAATGCCTCGCTGGCATCGATGATCAATTCCTGCCGCGCCTTGTCCTGTACGTGTTCTTTTACATCACTCTTCAAATTGGTGAGGTAGAATTCCAATCCGCCTCCGCCAAAAATAAGCATCAATAGAGTTAAGGTTCCTATAATCATCACTGACCTCCCTAGTAGTTAAATTCAAAAGCTTTAGTTTTATGCGAGACGATCCTGTTCCACTCGGATTCGGTACACTGTTCGCGGAGCTGCAAGCTATGCACCTTCACCGAGGTGGCCACCCTCTCCACCTGCACGCCCAGATCGGCATACAACTGCTCCAGCTCTTTCCGCGTTGTATCGTAGTTCCGGTTCGCCTCGACAATCTTCTGGCGCAGTTCCTTTACCTCGGATCCGACGGCGGTCACTTCCCCCTCCATTGCATTAACGATGGCGAGCATGGTGTCACATCGTGCAGGATCCTCGACCGAACTCCGAATGGCGGAGCGGGTTTCATCCACTCGATCAGGGTTCAGGACAAACGAATCCTTGGACTTGCACCCAAAGAAGCAGGTCATCACCAAGACGAAGGCAACTGCACGGATGCCCGATATATAATATTTTCGCGATTTCATTGTTTTCTCCTTAACAGTTTGGCAAGCCCTCTGCGCACATTCATGTGCAGCGATACGCCCAGTTCTTAAATTTACCAACTCCTAGACGAACGCAGGGGATTATATAGTACAATAATGGTCTGTCCATACATTTTAGTATGGAAATTGTGGGTTTGTAATTGTTTTATGAGTTTGGCATTAGTAAGTGTGAGTTATGGCAAATATAAGAAATAGGTTAAGCAGAGATAAGTGGCTGGAAAAGTCGCTTGAAGTTCTGGTG